>NZ_FNWH01000005.1:300000-416971 GCF_900106585.1 Acidaminococcus timonensis | reverse complement strand
TTGGGCAAAAATACCGCAAAAAGTCCACACAGGCCAGACGTTTTCGGCAGATGAAACGCCGAAAAACCGCGTATTTCCTAGCGTTTCGGCGTTTCCCGTATCGTCCCGATAGGACGTTCCGTAATGCTGGGGATGCTGGATTTAAAGCCAAGGCCGACATGGTCATGCTGGCCATCGTCACCAATCTCTATGAGGACCGAGTCGGAGAGAAGAAGGACCTGGGCTACATCATCCAGTCCATGCTCCACCAGCTCAGCCTATGGGAGGGATGACCTATGATCAATCCTGCTAAGCTCAACAAAAGAGTCAAGCTGCTGCAGCTGACCAGGGGCGAGGATGACGGCTTTGGCGGCACCACCACCTGGACGGTTGCCGCCACGGTATGGGCTGAATTTTTAAAAGCCAGGGTATCCCCCGGCGTCATCGCTGATGACGGGGCTGCCGTCATGGTCACCCAGGGCATGCGGATCCGGGCACGGGCAGACATAGCCAAGGGATGGAGAGTCGAGCATGATGGCCATCAGTATGAGGTCTATGATGTAGACCGCTCTGATCCGGAGATCTATGTGCTGACTACCCAGGAGGTGCGGACATGAGCAAAGGCTTTGTGATCCGGATGAAATCCACCGAGGCTGTGGAGCTGGCTACCAAGGAGATAGATAGTTACTCCAAGGCAGTCCAGAGCCGCATCCGTGGAGTTATCCGCAAGGGCACTATGGCCATCTATGACTCCGCTGTCCGCATGGCACCCATGGGCGATACGGGCAAACTCAAACAGGGAATCCGTTTCCGGTCAGCCAACGACTGGCAGACCGGGGAAGTCGTCTCAACGGCTCCCCACTCCCGGGTTGTGGAGATGGGGACAGGGCCCCGTATAACCTATCCCAACCCCAAGCTGGGGAAGAGACACGCCATGAAGATGCCGGACGGCCGGTATGTCAAAGGGGACATCTACAACGGCCACATGACCAAGCATCCGTTTATGCGGCCCGCCTACCTGAAAGAAAAGGATAAGATTGAGGCCGCCATGAAGGAGGCGATTGAGCATGATACTGATTAAAGACGTCCCCCTGGTCCCTCTGCAGCAGGCCGTATTTAAAGTTATCAGGGATGGCCAGACCACGCCCGTCTACGGGGATGTGACCGAAGAGGCTAAGCTGCCATACATCACCATCGGCTCCGTGACCATGAAGCCCGAAGCCGTTAAAAACATGGTTCTGTGGACCGCCACCATCAACATCGATGTGTGGGCCGACAGCAACGGCAAGCGGAAGGTCAATGACGTGCTCAATGACATCTCCGCATTGTTGTCCTACTACGGCCCAACCCTGGCGGTGGATGGCTACAAGACCATATCTGCCAACATCGATGTGATAGAGGCGTTTCCGGAGGTAACCACAGGCTACCACGGAACCCTCACCGCATCGTTTTTACTCAACAAGATTTAACAGGAGGAAAACCATATGACTATTACTGCTGAAGACCTGAAGAAGCTCCCGACTCCCACCGATACGACAGAAGCCCAATCCGGTAAAGACACCCTGCTGTATCTGGGAGCACCCGGCAGCACTACCGAAACCCCGAAGTGGACTCTGGTGGGCGGTCAGCGTGACTGCACCCTGGACATGAGCTCCGACTCCATCGACGCATCCCATAAGACCAGCGGCGGCTGGCAGACCAAACTGCAGGGCCTCAAGAGCTGGAGCATCAACTACACCGGTCTCCAGGTTATGAACGACGACGGAGCTCAAATCATGGAGTACGCATTTATGAACGGCAAGCCGGTCCTTGCCAAGATTGTATATCCCGATAAGAGCTATCAGCAGGGGTGGGCCGCTGTTACTAAGTTTAAAAAAGGTCTGGCCTACAAAGATGCCGCTACTATCGACGCCACGCTGGAAGGCCAGGGCGAAATTTCCGAAGTAACGACCGGGGCATAAGGAGTAAATTATGAAAAAGAGCATTGATATTAAGGTCGGGGACAAGACCTACTCTCTGATGTACAATACCAAGGCTCTGGCAGCAGCGGAGCGGTCTATCGGCCGCTCCCTTGTTTTTATGCTGGGGCAGGTAATGGTCAATCCGTCCATGGGCAACGCTATCAACATCGACTTTACCGTCGCTTGTCTTAATGCGGGGATCCAGGACAAACCCAAGGACTTTGACGCATATGATTTTATTGACTCCTACTGCGAGCAGGGCGGTAACCTGGACGAGCTCAACGCCTACATCTTCGAAGCCATCATCGCCAGCGGGCTTTTTATCAAAGGGGACAGCAAGGCGACCGAGAAAGCGATCCAGGCTTATCGGAGAGTGCTGGCTCCCCTCGAATCCAAAGCGTAGCCGACTGGATAGCGGTGGCCGAGAAGGCCGCCTTTACCATCGGCATCCATCCAGCAGAATTTGAGGAGATGCAACCAGGGGAGTTTTACCAATGCTTTGAGGCATCCCAGGAAGCTCAAAAGGCCAGGGACTGCCGCACGGCCTACTGGGTCAGTGTGCTGCTGTCCCCTTACTCCAAAGAGCCGGTGAAGGTTAAAGACCTCATCGAGCCCCTGTGGACAACTCCCCAGCAGCGGATGCGAAAGATGATGGAGGATCGCAAGATCCTCATGGATGAATTTGGATTAACCCAAGAGAAAGGACGGTGACAACATGTCGACGATTGCAGACCTACTTATCAAGATCGGGGCTGACAGCTCCGGGTTAAACTCAGCACTCAAAAACGCCAAGGGCCAGATCGATAAGACTTTTGAGCCGTTCCCCATCAAGGGATTTACGGATGCCATCAACGGAACCTCTGCATCCGTGGAGGGATTTGCCAGCAAGGTGGCCAAGGCCGCTGCTCTTGCGGGGGCTGGCTTTGGTTTCACGCAGCTGATCAGTGGGGCAGTGGAGGCAGGCTCCCGGATCCATGATCTGACGGAGGCCATGGGCATCTCTGCTGCCGAGGCATCCATGTTTAGCCGGACGGTGGCCATCGCCGGAGGCGACATCCAGACTGCAAGCACGGCGCTGATGAAGCTGGACAAGACGCTAACCGGGGGCGGGACCGCCGCCGAAAAGGCACAGATCATGCTCCAGGCGGTAGGGGTATCCCTCCAGGACTCCAATGGCAAACTGCTCCCGGTCAACCAACAGCTGGAAGCCCTGGCCGAAGGCTATCAAAAGGCGGCTAAGGCAGGATACCAGCAGGAATTTATCATGAATACCCTGGGGGCCAAGGGCCTGGCCCTGGCTGGTACTCTCCGGGAATATGCCGAGGCTAAGGAGCAGGCGAACAAGATCAGCGGCATCGGCCTGGATCCGGAGGAAATGGACAGGCTCTCTAAGGAGCTGACCACTCTCAAGATGCAGGCCAGCAGCATCGGCCTGGCCACCGGGGCCGCACTGGCACCCATCGTGGAGGCATACCTGCCGTACCTTATGACAGGGCTGTCCAACACGGCAAAATTTTTAGCGGCGAACAAAGAAGAGATCGTGGACATCACCCGGAACGTGGTGGCGTTTATCGCAGTCTATAAGACTCTCCAGGCACTCCAGTCGGCCAGCCGTGCCGTGGGCGGTCTCTTTGGCTCTGCCGGATCTACGGCGGCTGAGGAGGCACTGACCCGGGTTCAGGAAAAGGCCATTGAAAAGCGCATCAAGATGGTCCAGGCGGCGGCCCTGGCGGAGGAAAAGGCCTACTACCAGAGCCTGGCCACCATGCAGACTACAGAAGCCGAAAAGACAGCACTTTATGCCAAATTTGTAAAACAACGGGAACTCCAGGCGGCAGAAGAAGCCGCTGCCATCCGCAACGCCATGACGGCAGCTTATGCCCAGGTCAATGCGGCGGCCACCGAGTCGGCAGCCGTCCAGAGTGCAGCCGGGGCAAAGGTGGCCGGGCAGGCAGCAGTGACCTCTGCAGCCATTGCTACCACGGGCACGGCGGCCACCGGGGCAGCTGTCAAAACGGTGGGGGCAGCAACTACCAGCGTCACAGCCATTGGGACAATCAAGTCGGCCGTCTGGGGCCTGATCGGGGGCTGGATGGGCGTAGCTGCGGCCATCGGCTATGCCACCTACAAGCTCTTCCAATACAAGCAGGCTCAATTTAACAAGGAATATTACGACGATACAGTAAAGTACAACGGTAATACCTATAAAAAAGTTGACGGCGAGTGGAAGCTCCGTGGCATCAACGACGAGGAGGACGAAGCCCTGGGCGGCGGCGCTTATAAATACACAGACGTCACCGATGAGCAGACTCTGCAGGTCCTCAACGATGTGGAAGCCGCCAGGAAGGCACCCAAGACCAGAGTCAACGTAAGCAGTGGCGGCGGTGACGGCAGTGGCGACTCTACGGCTGCAGACCTCACGGCAAAGCTCCAGGAGGCCCTGAACAAAGTCAACGCAGCGACAGCTACGGGCAGCAGCGGGGCCGGGAGCAGTGCCGCCGCTGCTAAAGCCCCCGAGCCCAAGCCTGTAGAGGTCCAGGTCCCCATCGGCCAGATTGCCGCACAAAATGCCATCAACGCATATAACCAGGCTCCTGGCAGTCAGTGGCTCAACCCTGAGCTGACCACCGACATGAACATGTCCTGCGCCGCCTTTGTCGGAACGATGTACGCCGCAACCGGGGCACTGAAGTCCTTTTACACGGCCTCCGGTGACAACATTGAAGATCAGTTGGAAGCCAAAGGAGCCTGGCACAATCCGGGAGACGGTTACATCCCCGAGGCTGGGGACTACATCTCCGGTCCTAAGCATGTCGGGATGTATGTCGGCAACGGGCAGGTAATCTCCCGAGACTCCAAAGGCGGCCTGCAGCAGCGGGATCTGGCGTCCTGGAAAGACGAGTTTGGTTTTATCGGGTTTGGATCTATCCGAGAGTTTACCGGCGGCCAGACGATGTCTCAGTCCATGCTCCCAGATCAGCAGAAGCAGCAGGAGGCCATTGATCGGCTCAATAATGCTAAGGCCAAGGCCATGGAACTGTTTACGTCCATGAAAGACGCCATCGGCAAGGAGACAGGCACGGCTTACGAATCCGGAATGACCAGCGTGACCGAGGATGTCAGAAAGAAAGCCCAGGAGATCGCACAAATTCAAAAAGATGGGGTCCCTGCGGATGCTATCAAGATGCTCACCGACGAGCTGGCCACCTATCAGACCACCATGATGGACAAGGTAGAGAAGCAGCGGAAAGAGAATTTGGACAAGCTGGTCACCGATACGGCCAAGGCCAATGCTGAGGTAAAGGGCGACTACAAGAGCCTGGCCGATGCCGAGTACCAGAGCACACTGGACGCCATCAACAAAGAACGGGACGAACGGCTCAAGGCAGTGGCCAAGAACAAGAACGACAAGGAGGCCATGGCCGCCGTCGAGGAGTGGTACACAGCCCAGACGGCAGCCGCCGCCCAGAAACGAGTGGACGCCTACCGGGAGTCTTTTGACCGCCAGGTTGAGTACGCCATCAAGGCCCACGACATGATCCAGCTCCAGAGCATCCTGAATAGCCAGGAAGGCAAGGACAGCCGGGAGTGGGATGGACGGACCGAGGCCATGGAGAGGTACTACGACCTCTGGAAGGCCGCCAACGTCTCTGTGGACGAGCAGATGACGGCCGTGGCTGAAAAAGCCCAGACCGGGCTCCAGGACTTTTTCACCAATCTTTTTACCGGCGAAAACAGCTTTACCGACTCCATCTTGGATCTCTTTGACTCCATCATGCTGGAAATCGTAAACCAGATCACAGAAAAGTGGGCGGCACAGATCGTTACCAGCCTATTCGGTGGATTCCTGGGCGGCAACAATGGAGCCCAGGGCGGCGGTCTGAGCATCATCGGAGACGTTGCCATGGGCGGACTGCTCAACATCAGCAGCATCTTTGGAGGTGGCGGCAACAACGGATCCGGAGGA
This sequence comes from Acidaminococcus timonensis, assembly GCF_900106585.1. NCBI lineage: Bacteria > Bacillati > Bacillota > Negativicutes > Acidaminococcales > Acidaminococcaceae > Acidaminococcus > Acidaminococcus timonensis. The sequence continues at coordinate 411,064 of NZ_FNWH01000005.1, read as the reverse complement.
AGCTCCGGTGGCATCGGTGTAGGAGATATGGGCGTGGGGGCTGTGGCCACCGGGCTCAACTCCCTAAGCACCGGGCTCAACTCCGCCACCACGGCAGTCACTGCCATGGGCGGAGCAACCGGAACGGCTGGCAACCTGCTAGGTGCTTACAACGTCGTCCAGGGCGTCCTCAACATGACGACAAAACCGGCCGAATCCGCCACCACCGTGACGACGACTGCAGCCATGCAAGCCCTGAGCGCTGCCGCCCTGAGCGCATCCATAGCGCTGAAAAGTATGTCCGTAGGCGGCAGCGGCTTCTTCTTCTTTGCATCTGGCGGCTACATCAGCGGACCAGGCACAAGTACCAGCGACTCCATCCCGGCCATGCTGTCCAATGGCGAGTACGTCATCAATGCGGACGCAGTGTCCCGGGTGGGGGCTCCGCTCCTGGATGCCATCAACCAGGGCCGCAGCATCCGGCATTTTGCCAGCGGCGGCCTGGTGAGCGGCTCCGGCGGCAGCGGCATCATCCTCAAGGCAGGAGGCACGGTCCAGCTCAACGTGAGTGCCCTGGATGCATCCAGCTTTGTAGATTTCCTGCGCAACGGCGGCGGCGACACCATCAAGCAGCTGCTGCTGGACAATGATCGAGACTACACCGGTAACACCGGGGTATGGTGAGGTGATAGAGGACTATGAGCAGACTGTTTTTTCCGACTTGTAAAATCGCTTACGAGTCCAGCAAAAGTCAAAAATGGAGTACACAGGTACAAACAGCAGGGTCCGGCATGCGCCGGGCCCTGACTAATCAGCTATACCCGGAGTGGACCATCAAAGTCAAAGTCAACTACTTGACTGATGAGGAGGCTAGAGCCCTCCACGGCTTTGTAGCAAAACTCAAGGGAGCCCTGACACCCTTTTACTGGCTGGATGCTGAGGACTACCAGGTCAAAGGCCTGCAGCTCCCCATGGTCAGCAGCGGACTGTACCAGCCTTTGATGCAGATGGGCGATTATGTGGAGCCGGTCAGCTATGTGGATAACCTGAGTGTATATGTGGATAACGTCAAGCAGGCCAGCAACAAGTACAGTCTGACGGCCGGAGGTCTGATTAAATTCAGTACCCCGCCGTCCGCCTCAGCGGTAGTCAAGGCTGACTACCGCTACTACTGGCAGGTGTATCTCTCCGGAGACGGCATTGAGATCGAGCACGAGTATGACAACATCAATCGGACCAGCAGCTTCAAGCTGGTCACAGTAAGGTGAGGTGACCAGCCATGAAAGACGTATCTAAGGACCTGGCGTCCTATCTGAGCACAGTAAAGAGCCTCACCAGCTGCGACCTGTATGATCTTGTCCTGGACTCCGGAAACACCTACAGGTACTGCGACACAGATCAGGACATCACCTACAACGGCAATGTTTATAGGCACAATGCCCTGCTGCTTAGCAGGCAGCAGATCAAAACCAACCCGAGCATTAGCGTGGACTCCATGACGGTTACTGTCTATTGCGACAAAAACGACAGCCTGGAGAGCAAAGCCTTTTTAAAAGCCGCCCACGATGGCACTCTTGACCAGGCAAAGCTCTATCTGAGCCGCTGCTTTTTTAACGGCCAGACCGTTGTGGGGGCCATCGCCCTCTTTGGCGGGCAGGTGGAGGTCAAGCAGGCCGGTGGCATCAAGGTGGAGCTGACGGTCAAGAGCAAGACCCAGGGGCTCAACATGCAGTTTCCGCTGCGCAAGTACTACCCCCAGGGCACCTACACCCTCAACAGTGACTCCAACATCATCTCGAGCCAGACAAGCGAGGAGACCTGTCTGATCGCTCCCTTTGTCCCTCAAAAGGAGGTACTGCTATGAGCACGATCGGTGACAAGATTGCCCAGGCATCCCTTGCCTGGCTGGGGACTCCCCATATCAACATGGCCCGAGTCAAGGGCAGGGGCGTGGACTGTGGCATGCTACTCATCGCCAGCCTGGAGGACTCCGGAGCAGTAGCCAGGGGCTCCATCCCCATCAAACCCTACAGCAATGAGTGGCACTTGCATCACTCCGACGAGTGGTTTTTACACTATGTGCAGACCTACTGCGACAAGGTGGAGACCATGGAGCCTGGTGACTTCCTGCTCTATCAATTTGGCCGGTGCATCAGCCATGGCGGCGTCTACATCGGCAACGGCCAGATTTGTCATGCAGTCATCGACAAAGGCGTCATCCTGTCTGATCTGAATGAGGTCATGTTTGTGGATGCCCATGGCCACAGCCGGTTGAGAGCGATCTACCGGTTTAATCCGGACAAATACAAGGAGGTGACAGCGCATGGGGATATTTAAATCGCATACCACATACAACCGGGCCGACAAGATCTCCAACTTTACTGTGACTACGGCCGAGTACGGCAGTGCTGTCCCTGAGGTCTTTGGCACCACACGTAGGTCTGGCAACGTCATCTACTACGATGACTTTACGGCTCATGAGCATCGGGAGAGCCATAAGGCGGGGAAGGGCGGCCGGAAAAAGACCGTGACCATCACCTACACCTACACAGTGGCCACCATCCTGGGCCTGTGCGAAGGACCCATCAACGGCATCGGCAAGGTGTGGGTTGGCAAGTCGGTCTACGACTACCCAAATGACAACATCGGCCTGACCTGCTGGACCGGCACGGACACGCAGCAGCCCTGGGCTTATGTCCAGGGGAAACACCCGGACAAGGCCCTGCCTTATAAGGGTCTGGCCTATATGGCCGGGGTGGTAGATCTGGGCGATAATGCCACTTTTCCCACCTACAACTTTGAGATCAAGGGCAAGCTGCTCAGCACCGGAGACTACACCGACGCCAACCCCGCCGATGTGATCAGGTACATCCTGGACAAGACGGGCCTCTCCGGTGTGGCCATTGATGGACTGGACAACTATCGCACCTACTGCCGAGAAAACGACCTGCTGATCTCCAGCCCCATGGACGACACCAGCGCCAGGGAGACCCGGGAAATCATCAACGAAATCATCAACATCACCAATGCCTATATGTTTTGGAGCAACGACCACTACAAAATCGTGGTCCTGGACGACCAGGCACACGGCGGCTGGAAGCCGGATACCACCATCCGCTATGCACTGACTCCGGACGACATGCTCCCCCAGAGTGGCGCCGCCCTGGTGACCTATAGCCGCAAGGATAGCAGCGAGGTCTACAATCAGTACCCCGTGGAGTTTATCTCCCGCAAAAACAGCTACGACAAGGAGACCGTATCCTACGCACTCTCTAAGGACATCGCAGAGCATGGCGTCCGGCAGGCCAGCACGACTAAGGCCCATTGGTTTTACACCAAGGAGCGGGCCGTGAAGCTGGCAGAGGCGCTGGCCCGGAAGGCCATCTATGGCCGAAATCAGTATACCTTTAAGCTGGACTGGTCCTTTTGCCGGTTAGAGGTTGGCGATTTGGTCACACTCACGGATCCATCCATCGGCCTGGACAAGCAGGTAGTGCGGATCAGCTCTGTAACCGAGGGCACCAACGGGGTGCTGACATTTACGGCAGTCAGCGTGCCGCCTATGGACGTGACGGCTCCCCAGTACGACGTGCACAGTCAGGACCGGCCCTACGTCGACTATAATGTGACCGCTCCCGACACGGATACCCCCGTGCTGATCCAGCCCCCGGCGGATCTGACCACCAACGGACTGGAACTGTGGATCGGGGCAAAAGGCAAGGGTGACCTCTGGGGCGGCTGCGAGGTCTATGCCTCCGACGACGGGACCACCTACCGCTCTATCGGTATGATCACCAACACAGCCCGGATCGGCACCCTGGCCACCAACGTCACCAAAGATGCCACCACCCTGGAGGTCTCCAGTAACGGTGACTTTTTGTCAGGCACTGCCCAGGATGCAGAGCGGGGCAACACCCTCTGCTGGGTAGACGGGGAGTGCTTTAGCTATCAGACAGCCACCTTGCTGAGTAATGGCCATTGGCAGCTGTCCGGCTGCATCCGTGGGCAGTACTTTACCACTGCCGCCGCCCATAAGGCCGGAGTGCAGTTTGCCCGTATGGACTCCACGCTGCTCAAGGCTCCCTTTACCAAGGCTGACATCGGTAAAAAGATCTGGCTCAAATTTGTCTCCTACAACATCTTCGGCGCCGGAAATCAGGATCTGAGCAAGGTCAAGGCCTATCAGTACACCATCCAGCCCTACTACATCCCGCCCGTGACGGGCATCAGCTGCTATAACCGCTATCGTCAGCAGGCCGACGGGGTCAGCCGCTATGACATCGTAGTCAAGTGGACTCCTCCGGCCCTGGACTCCTACCTGGAGGGCCGTGTCTGGTATAAAACGGACCATGGGCAAGTAGACAACCTGTCTGCCACCGAGGGAGTCAGCGTTGACAGCATGGGCTTTAGCGGCGAGTGGATTTTTGGCGGCAGCGGCAAGGACCAGGTGGTCATCCCCCAGGCTGTAGTGGGCGATACCTACCGGATCTGCGTGACCACTGTGGACGAGTGGGGAGCCTCCACCAGCCCGGATCTGGCACCCAGCAAGGACATCGTGGTGGCTCTCAAGACCTACATCCCTAATACGCCGTACGGCTTTACCGTCGACTTTGGAGCGGCGGCCGTGGCCACCTGGAAAGAGGTCACCAACACCGACATCAGCTTTTATGAGATACGCCTGGACAACCACCCGGGAATCGAGGGAGCCAGCCTGCTGGCACGGACCAATGGCCTCAAGGCATCACTGACGCTGACCTCCCGGACAGGTACTCTGTACCTCTTTGCCTGCAACGCCCTGGGCAAGTACTCCGACCCGGCGACACTCAAGTACAGCAAGGCTCTGCCGCCGACTCCGGCGGTCCCCAAGCTGACAGCGACCATCGGAGGCTTTGGAATCATGGCCAAAGCCATCCCCAATGGCTGCATTGGCATGGCCATCTACATCGACAGCCAGGACGTCATCCGGACGCCCAACAACGTCTACTCCTGCACCTGTGGAGCCGGTGTCTATACGGTGCGGCTTGCCTACTATGACCTCTTTGGCGAGGGCGATAAATCGGACGAGGCCCTGGTGACGGTTAAAGTCGAGATTGACGAGTCAATGATTAAAAACGAGGCCATCAGCCTGGACAAGGTCAATGCAGCCATCAAGGACCAGCTGAAGAAGGGCGTGGACGCCGAAAACAAGGTTAGCGTCGTGGTGGACAACCTCAACGCTGAGGATGGCTATAAAAACTACTCTGCCCTGACTCAGCTCAACGACGCCATCAACCTCCGGGTCAAGGAGGGGGATGTCATCAACCAAATCAACGTCAGCCCGGAGAGCATCCTCATCGACGGCTCCAAGGTCCACATCACCGGCGAGACTTACTTTGACGACAACATCGTTACGAGCAAGATGCTGCAGGCAGCCAACATTTCCCTGGAAGGGGCACTGGCCATTACCGGCGGAAACGTATTCCTTAATGAGGACGGGATGCGGGTTAAGCAGAGCAACGGTGAATCCATCATGTTTGACGGAAAGGGTATGACGTTTTTCGACAGCGACGGAAACGCCTACAACAGTGTCCGCCGCATGATTATCGGCACGGCAAAACATAACCAGTATGTTAAATTCCCCGTTGCATGGCCTACCGCCCCGAAGGTTCTTATAACTCCGCTGTCTGTAACCACAGCGGACAACAACAAAAGCGGGGCCATTATCCGTATCCACTGCCGGGCAACCGACGTAAGCCCAAACGGATTTCGGGTTATGTGCTACTCCGGGATAGATAATACAAGCTACTGGCAGAGCGTAAACACGGATTTAGGCTCTTTTTCCGGGGCGAGAGGGTATACTGATGGCTCAATCCGCCAGACGTTTTCATGGACAAAGAACATCAGCGTGGACAGCCGTGCAAGACTCATTAAACTGAACCTGTATTTCAGCGGGATTTGGCACGCTAAAGGTACTGGCATTGGAATCGGGAAAAGCAGCAAGAACGACGCCCCCTTTACCCGTGTCACGGTAACGGCGGCGGGCAAGACCGTGCTGTCCGAAGATGTGGGCGGCACGGACGGCGGCTATTTCGACTACTGGAACGGGCAGAGCGTCCAGACCTCCCAATTTCAGATTCCTTCGGTCAGCGCCATTACGGTAAATATCCAGTGGCGCCCACGGGCTAACCACATGGGGAAGAGCAACGACGCAGGAGATGTGGGGGATGGCAAATGTACCCTGCAGAGCATCGAGGGCACAATGCAGGGTAACGACTCTACACAGGTCATCGACAGTGACGGGACGGCCCTGTTTTTGGCAGTTGACCAGTCAACTCAAAACTATTCGGTAAGTTAAGGAGGACGCATGAAACGACAAGCATATCAGCACCCCGAGCTGAGGGATGCAAACGACAGCATCATCCAGGACGGTGCTTTCGGCAAGAAAACGCCATTAGCCAACGCTGAGGGCACTGGCTGGATTGACTACGTAGCCAACGACCTGGAGGCACTCCACGATGCCATCAACGGGGGCAGGGTATACGTAGCCAACAAGGACGCACTCCCCGCTACAGGGGATTTATCCGCCATGTACATCGCAGAGGATACGGGCAAATGGTATCTCTGGGACGGGCAGAAGTACATCGAAACTGACAACGCCCGGAAGATTGCTGACGAAGCCATTGCCGCTAGGGATGCGGCTAAAGCCAGTGCAAACGATGCGGCCAATAGTGCAAGGGAACAGCAGGCCGACTGGAACGTGACGGACAGCACGAGCAAGGCGTTTATTAAGAATAAACCACAAGTAATAGATGAGCAGGGAGTAACGACTATTGCACAACGCATCACGGATGCTGGACTAGATGACGTAAGGCTTTACATGGCAAACGGTATTACTACAAAAGCTTTAACTGTGTATGAGGAGTCTTCCGTCCCCACAGCGAACGCTGGCAACAGCAGTAAAGCCATTGCCAACACGGAATTTGTTGCCAAGTCTATTTCTGCATTGGTCAACGGTGCCCCCGACCAATTAAACACTTTGAACGAGCTGGCAAAGGCTCTGGGCAACGACTCCAACTTTGCGGCCACCATGACGGCAGAGCTGGCCAAAAAGCTGAACAGCACGGAAGCGGAAAGCACCTACGCCACGAAGCAGGAAGCAGGCGTCCCGTACCAGATTAAGCGCAACACGGCTTACAAGGTTGGCGACGTACTGACCTCTCCAAGCCTTCCACCGGGCTGTGTAATCGTCGTGACTCAAGCAGGGACGACGGGTAGCACAGAGCCGGACTGGACGACCGTTAAAAGTAACATGGGTGGGGTAATAGCTGACGGAACTGTAACGTTTTATATCAACGATACACTGAGCAAACACAGTATAGGCGATATTATCTATAAACCGCTGACAAAAACAGGGGAGCATGAATACCTCCTGCCGTTGGACGGGCAGACGATTGACGGGGACAAGTATAAACGGCTGGTGGATTATCTGGGGACCACGACGCTACCGAACCTTAACGGGCGGTATCTGAGAGCTGACGCCACACCGGGGCAGATGGTGGAAGCGGGGTTGCCGAACATCACAGGGAAATTCCAGAGGATTTACACATACGCTGACCAAGCCGGAGCCCAAGGAGCTTTTAGCCTTGATGCTTATGCAACGAACAATGGCCCCTATGAAAATGGTGATACTAATAATGCCCTTACGATATCCCTTAACGCTTCCCGTTCCTCCGCCATCTATGGCAAATCAACTACCGTAACCCCGTTAACTTATACCGTGCGTGCATTTATTTGCTATGCATAAAGGAGAGACTATGAGCGAATTTACCGATGGAACCATGACAGGGAACACTCTGTCACTGGTTTAGTTGACCATCAACGAAACACCATCCCATGGTCACATGGTTAGAACCAGGACAATTCGAATTCAGATTACAACGGATTACCTTGAGCAAAAAAAAGTGAGGGCCGCATCATGTGTCTCAAAATACCCCAGGGCTTTTTGACGGCCCTCTATCGTCTTTTTAACTACCCACGGGCGCCGTCTGTGCCCCTGGAGCTTGTATACAGAGCCAAATCCATTTGGTAAACGCATAAAAAATCAACCTCCTAGATATGTATTACTACTGGAGATGATAGCAAGGGAGGCAAGAGTATGGATGTATCGCTAGGAGACGCAGCCGCCATCCTGGGGCTCATCGGCGGAGCAATCCTCTACATGGTCCGGTCTACGGTGGCACCTCTGCAGGTTGTCCTCGACCGGGTGACGAGGAGCCTCGACAAGCTGGATGCGACGCTAGCCGAAGAAAAGGCCCACCGGGAGCAGATGGAGGTCCGCCTCCAGTCCGTGGAGGATCGGAGCAAGAGCAATACCCACCGGATCGACAGCATCGAGGAGCGGGTGGGTCATGGCTAACTTTTTTAAGCCGATTTTAAGTTTTATCGCCCAGGCCGGTAAGGTCCGCATCAAGGGCCTGCCCATGGGCCTTGTCATTGTCTATATGCTTTTTTTACTGTCCAGCCTGGTGCTCTACATGACCGGCTGGATTTACTTGTGGTATACAACAGGCAAGCCCGACCTGCCCAAGCTGATTGATTTTATCAACTCCATGGGGAGCAAGGGCTTTGCAGCCGTCATCTTGATGGTGGCGGCAAACTTTGTCGATAAAAATCATAACGGCATCCCAGATGCCATAGAAGGAGGCAAAGATAATGCTAAAGGAGATTCAATTTCAGCGATCCCGCCAGAAGATCTACGCCATGGACGAGGACTATGAGGTCATTAAGTCCTGGCCCTGTCACGACGACTTTTTTGCCGGGTACAATGATCAGGGTGAGCCCCGGGAGTCCCTGCCGGACGGGACCTATCCGGATGTAAGCGCTGAGATCACTACGGCCTATGGTCCCGGCTATGGCACCTTTTACATCACCACCGGTGATCCCAGGGGCAGAGACATTCATGGGGGAGGCAGTGATCTGGATGATCCATTTGCCCCGTACCAAGGGTGGGAGGGCACCTATGGCTGCCTGCGCATGCAAAATGCAGACGGTGAGGAGCTCAGCCAGATGATCATCGACGCAGGAAACAGCTGCACCCTGACCGTCGTGGAGTGACACTGTCCTAAAATATGGACTAAAACCCGCTACATCAACGAGATTGAGATGTGGCGGGTTTTTGCTATATACGCAATAAAGTATATGCAAAACAAAATAAAAGTTGTCCAATCGCAAAATAAGAGGTGATTTTTATGGACCCCGAACAAAAAAAGAAAATCATCCTGGCAGTCATCGCTCTCTGCGTAATCAGTCTGCTGGCCGGGCTGATCTATGCCCATCGAGAGCGCCAAAAAGAGCAGCCGACGGTGATGCCGTACCAAGACACAACGGATCCGGTCAAGACGGCTGACCAGCTCAAGCTGTCAGATGACTCCGTCCGGGCAGTGACCAGGGAGATCTACCACATCCAGCAGACCCAGCCCATGCCCCAGGTGACCTACTACGTCCAGGCTCCGGATCTGACGGCAGGAGCGGAGACTGTGGCCAAAGAGATTAAAGAGGACAAGCCCTCCGTCCCGGCAGCGGCCCGGGAAAAGACGGACCGCACCGTGGTCACGGCTGACCCCAACCGCCAAAAGGTGGACGTCTATAAAATCAACCTGCGCAAGCCTCATAAGGTCAAGGTGGGGGCCATGACAACCGGCGACAAGACCTACATCGGAGCGGGCTACCAGTACGGACGATGGGAAGGCATGCTCTACACCCGGACCGGCCGCAAGGTAGAGGCTGGCTCCATCACCTATACAGTTAAGGAGTGGTGACTATGATAAGATACCTGATTTACCTGCCTCTGCAGCTGATCTGCATGGTGCTCTGCTACCTTACCAACTGGCTGGTGGTGCTCTTTGCGGACGAGCAGGGAGAGCTGCCTGGCCTGCTGCGCATGTGGCAGACCTGGGACGACACTCTGGACAACAAGACGGATGTGAGCCGGATGCCAGCCTGCCTGCGCTACGACTGGGACGCCCACTATATCCAGGAGCATCGGATGGAGTGCGGCCAGGTCCGCTATACGGAGAGGCTCATCAAGTCGTTTGGACTGGCCAACCGGATCCGGCGCTACTGCTGCCGGGTCCACTGGCTGTACCGCAACTGCGCCTATGGCTTTGCCTTTTACATCTTCGGGACCACAGTCTGGCCTCAGCAGTACCCGATCCAGACCAAGAGCGGGGACGGGTGGTACTACTGCCGCTCTGGCCTGGCCTGGGCCTACAAAAACGAGGCCCGAATCGCCGGGAAATGGTGCTGGAAAATCTACCTTGGGTGGAAGATCCAGCGGACCATGCAGACGGAATACCAAGCTATGATCGCCACCAGGCTGTGGATCAGCCGCAAGTAACAACGCCTCCAGGGCTAGCACCTGGGGGCTCTATTTTTTTTGCAAAATTTTATAAAAAGTCCTTGAACTAGCACGCAATGCGTGCTATAATATAGTCAGAAAGAGGGAAGGGGACAAAAAAAGAAAGCCCCCATCAAAAGAAAAGAAAAGGAGAGATTGATCATGGAGAGAATCGAACTGGAACAAATCGCAGGAGCTGCTTATGATGGCGGCTGGAGAACTTCTGATAAAGAAGACCTTCAGAAGGAGTACGGATTTACCGATGACGAACTGGAAATCGTCCTTGACAAACTGGCTGAAATCGAAAACCGCTAAAGCAATGGCGGGGCTAGCCACCCCGCCACCATTTAAAAGGAGGGAATATCATGAAAACGACCATCAACAAAAAAACTTATGATACCGATAAGGCAACCTTTATCGGTGAATGGGACAACGGAGCATCTCCTACGGACAGTCTGGATTATATGATCGAAGAACTGTACGTGACTGCCGACCATGAGTTCTTCATCCATGGCCGGGGCGGAGCCAGGACGGCCTATGGGCGGTACGAAGGCTTCGATTCCTGGGCCGGCGGAGAAGAAATCCGTCTGTTGCCGGTCTCCATGGCCAGCAGAATGGTAAGGGAACATCTGCCGGAAAAATATCATGAACTTTTTGGGGACAATCCTTACTGCGAAATCAAGGATGAAAGCGGGGAAACTATCGAGGTCGGCACCCGGGAACAGATTGCCGATGCATGGAAAACCACAAAAGCCAACCCCTGTGAAAAAAGCCGTTTGACTCTCTGGGAAGAACAGGAAGATGGTAGCCATCTAATCAAAGATGAAACCATTGGAGAAGGTTATGAAGAACTCAACCGGGAAGAGCTGAAATCCCTGGCCCTGGACCTCTACGGTTCCGGCTGGCGGGCCGATGACAAAGAAGAACTCCAGTATCAGTACAATTTGACAGAATGGGAAGTTGAAACCCTGTGTGAAATCCTGGAAGACATCGAGAAAAACGAAGACTGAAAGCCGGGCGGGGCTTTGAGCCCCGCCACCCATTGAAAGGAGAACCACCATGAAATGCTTCGTTAACTTCGTAAACCAAGACAACGGCGAGGAAGATGCCTACAAGATCGTTGGTGTCCCGGCGGAAGCTGGGCAAAAGATGGACGCCTGGATCCAGGACCTGATCCAGGAGATGAAGCCAATCCAGCAGGAGCTGGACAAGAAATTTGGCGCCTCCCATTCCCTGCTGATCGTGGTTAAAGATGGGGCCGAAGAGGTCTTCAGCCTCCATACGGCCTGAAAGGAGAAAAAATCATGAAAATCGACAAAAACTACGTCATGGAAATGAAAGCGATCGCTCGAGCGGAAAAATACAAGGATTTTTACAAATACTGCACCCTGAGTGCAGGGGTGAGCGACATCGCCGCCCTTATCTACCGGACCAGCAACCCGAAGGAGATCGGAGAGATCCCTTTCGGTGAGGACGGGGATTACAAAGCCCACCTCATCGCTGGTGACACAGATGTCCCCAGCCATTACAACCTGGTTCTGGACACAGCATCTTCCTGGCTGTGGATTTATGATGACGATGGTAAAGTCCTGGATCTGGAAAACCCGTCTGGCTTCCAGCTTTACAGAGCCGGAGAGAGAGGACTTATCATCCGTTTTAAATGAGCGGAAGGAGGTCGGTGGAAATGACCACCATCAAAGAGGCTCGGCAGGCCGCCGGGCTTAGTCAGCAAGGAGTGACCGATACCCTGGGCATCCCCAGGAGGACACTACAGGATTGGGAGTCTGGGAAGCGGACACCGCCAGGGTGGGCGGAAGCCCTGGTCGTGGAAAAGCTGGAGCGAATCGCCCAGGAAAGTCATGCAGCCCGTCCTACGACAGCAGAAAAGTAGTCGGGGCAGACTGTGAAACGGATGTTCGCATATGTGAGCGTTCGGGTCACCATTTGAAAACAAAAACGTCCCTGTGGCTTGCAGGGGCGTTTTTTTTATTCCTGTTTCCATGGCGGGCACTTTCCGGTTCAAAAGAGAACCAGGATGAATGGAAATGTATAAACATCTATTATAAAGAACCAATTGCATGATTATGACATCTCATGTATACGATATGATGCGTTAATTTATATTGAAAGTGTAAAAACTGTATGATATACTAAACTCATAGAATTTACGGAATCGTAAAACATTCAGCTTTTTTGCATAGAACATTTTTTCTGAGTATTACGAATTGCCTTTTTATGATAACCCCTTTATTTCTGAATTCAGCCCCGTTCCGGGTTTGAAGAGCTATGATTTCATCAATTGAAGGAGGGATTTTTGTGAAAAAGTGGTTTGCAGTATTGGTGGCAGGAATGCTGGCGGTAACAGCCGCAGGCTGCGGCAGCTCCGGAGGCCAGAAGAGCAGTGACGGGAAACTGGACCGGAGCAAACAATTCATTACGGTGCTCACCGGACCTACCAGCGGCATCTATTTCCCCATCGGAGGCGCTTTCTCGAAAGTCGTGGGGGAAATGGGCTACAAGACATCCGCTACGGCTACAGGGGCTACGGTTGAGAACATCAACGGGATCCTGACGGGCAAGGGGGAAATGGCCATTGCCATGTCCGACTCCGTAATTCAGTGTCAGGATGCATTTGGTGCCTTTGAAGGCAAGAAAAAGGAACCGGATCTGCGGGTGATGATGGGATTGTGGCCCAATGTGGTGCAGATTGTCACCACGGAAGATTCCGGCATCAAGACCTTCAAGGATATCAAAGGCAAAAGAGTCGGGGTGGGGGCGCCCAACTCCGGGGTGGAACTGAATGCCCGGATGATCTTTGAAGCCAACGGCATGAGCTACAGTGATGCCAAGGTAGATTACCTGTCCTACGGGGAAGCCATCGACCAGATCAAGAATGGCCAGTGCGACGTGGCTTTTGTGACCTCCGGTCTGGGGAACGCGACCATCAAGGAACTGGGAACCATGAAGAAAATCCGGTTCATCCCCATCGATGGAGAAGCCATCAAGAACCTGACGGCCAAATATCCTTTCTATATGCCGTTCAAGATTCCCAAGGAATCCTATGATACCGAGGTGGATACGCCTACGGCAGCTGTGATGAACGTGATGCTGGTGGACAAGAAACTGCCGGATGATGTGGTCTACGACCTGCTTACCGGGATCTATTCCCAGAAGGGGCTGGAGACCATCGGCGCTTCCCATGCCACGGCCAAACGGGAAATCACCCTGGATACGGGCCTGAGAGGCATCAAAGGGACCTCTCTGAAGCTGCATCCCGGTGCGGAAAAATTCTGGAAAGAAAAAGGGAAGCTGTAACGCTGTCCCATGAAGGGTAAAAAAAAGATCCTGGCCTGTCTGGCCCTGCCCTTTGCCGTCGGACTGCTGTTCTGGTGGCATTGGGCCAGCCGGACGGTCCTGCGGATCAGGGATTATCAGACAGGAAAGACCTATGTGGAATTTCCCGCCGGCAGGGGGGACCGGCTGTTTTTCGGCTGGATCCATTCCCTGGAGCATATCCACTGGCATGAATACTTCCATGTGGCTGACGACAACAGCCTGGTGCTGGATACCATCTCCTTTCCGTCTTTTGGGGCGGGGATCCCGGAAAATAAGGGGAAGAAGACCTGGATCGATGAAAAAGGAAACATCTACATGGATGAAATCGGCCAGGTGTTCCCCCGGATCGACTGGCTGAATTCCCATTACGCAACCCGGGAAATCCGGCTGAATGACCAGCTGATCACCAGCGGACGGCTTCTTCCGGAACACACCCGACTGACCCTGATCATAGAGAAGAGGGGGTATTTTGATGGACGACTTGAAGAAACGCTCGACAGATTCGGGTGCAGACGCCTTCTCCCAGGCTCCCGTCAATAAGGACGGGATCATCACTGGAGATATGACGGAAGAAATGGCCGCCAAGACCAGTGCCATCATTGAAAAGGTGGACAAGGAAAGCGCCACCCGGAAATTCACCGGAAAAATCAAAAGCTTCTTTTACATTTTTGCCATCCTGGTTTCTCTGTACCATTTGTACACGGCCATTTTCGGGCCTCCGGTGACCCTGGTCCACCGGTCCCTCCATGTGGCCATGATGTGTTCCATGTGCTTTTTGATGTATCCCATGCGGAAAAAATCCAGTCGGACCACACCCAGTTTGTTTGACTGGTTCCTGGCCGCCATTTCCTTTGTGATTCCCTTTTATATCTGGCATGATTACCTGGGAGTCGTAGAGCGGGCCGGACGGGCCAGCGACATGGATATGGTGATGGCCACCCTGCTGGTGGCACTGGTGCTGGAAGCCACCCGGCGGTGCAGCGGCAAGGCCCTGCCCATCCTGAGCCTCTGCTTCATCCTCTACGGGATGTACGGACGGGAATTCCCGGGAATGTTCATGCACCGGGGCTATGACTGGCTCAGCCTGTCCAATCATTTCTTCGCCAATACGGAAGGGATCTACGGGACTTCCGTCAACGTATCTTCCAGCTATATTTTTCTGTTCATCCTTTTTGGCTGCGTCATGACCAAATCCGGCATGGGGAAATTCTTCAATGACATTTCCCTGTCCCTGGCCGGGCACACCAAAGGCGGTCCCGCCAAGGTGTCGGTGGTGGCAGCCGGGCTGCTGGGCTCCATCAACGGGTCGGCTGTGGCCAACGTGGTGACCACCGGATCCTTTACCATCCCCCTGATGAAAAAGACCGGGTATTCGGCGGAATTCGCCGGAGCCGTGTCGGCAGCGGCTTCTGTAGGGGGCCAGCTGCTTCCGCCCATTATGGGGGCAGCCGCCTTCATCATGGCGGAAATTCTGGGGGTCAAGTATTCGGAAATCATTGTATGGGCAGCCATTCCGGCGCTCCTGTACTATATGGGAATCATGATCCAGGTCCAGCTCCGGGCCTCCAAGGACGGGCTGGTGGGGGTGCCCAGGGAACAGCTGCCCCGGACCCGTGATGTATTGAAGGCACAGGGCCATCTGATCATCCCCATTGTGTTCCTGCTGTACATGCTGTTCATGTCCGGTTCCACCGTGGTGTATGCGGCGGTGCTCACCATCGGGGTGACCATCCTGGTGGCGGCTCTGAAGAAAGCCACCCGGATGAAACCCAAAGCCATTGTGGATGCCCTGGCGGAAGGGGCCAAACAGACGGTGAGTGTGGCCATTGCCTGTGCCTGCGTGGGTATCGTGGTGGGGGTTTCCTCCAAGACCGGATTCGGGCTCACCATGGCCAACACCATCATCAGCCTGGGGAACACCAGCATCATGTTTACCCTGGTGTTCACCATGATCACCTGTATGATCCTGGGTATGGGACTGCCTTCCATTCCCTCCTACATCATTACCTCTTCCATTGCGGCGCCCGCCCTGTTCAAGCTGGGGATTCCCAATGCGGCGGCCCACATGTTCAGCTTCTACTTTGCCATGTTCGCCAACCTGACGCCTCCTGTGGCGCTGGCGGCCTTTGCGGCAGCCGGGGTGTCCGGCGGGGATCCCATGAAGACCGGATGGACTTCGGTGAAACTGGCAGTGGCCGGGTTCATCATTCCCTATATCTTCGTGCTTTCGCCCCAGCTGATGCTGATCAATACAACCTTGGGAGAAGGGTTGTTCACGGCGGCTACAGCAGCCCTGGGAGTATTCCTTCTGGCAGTGGCCTGCGAAGGGTATGTGTATGCACCGGTGAATGTGGTGATGCGGCTCGTTTCCCTGGCCGGGGCCCTGCTGCTGATGATCCCTGGGATCCAGACCGATATTGTGGGGGCTGTGATCCTCATCGGGGTGATCCTGTTCCAGAAAAGAAAAGCCAAAACATTGCAGGTGGCATAAAGGGCGGCATGGAAAAATGCTTTTTCCGCGCCCGGCCACCGGCCATGGAAGTCGGCTGATGCCGGCCTGACAGAGGAGCTGTGGATGAGTTGTCCACAGCTCCTTTTCATGGAACCCGGCGTGGTACAGGGGGCTGTGATTTGACAAACTTCAGGGGCTATGAAATAATGCTTTTATCCAATACAAAGTGAGGGGGAGCAGCATGGCGAAAAAAGAAGAATGGCGGCTGGAACGGGATTCCATGGGAGAAATCAAGGTCCCGGCGGACAGATACTGGGGGGCTCAATCGGAGCGGAGCTTCGAGAACTTCAAGATCGGTACGGAAAAGATGCCCATGGAAGTGATCCGGGCTTTTGCCTATCTGAAGAAGAGCGCTGCCCAGGCCAACCAGGCTCTGGACAAACTGGACAAGAAACGGTGCCAGATCATCGGGAAGGTCTGCGATGAGATCCTGAAGGGTAAGCTGGACGGGAACTTTCCGCTGGCAGTCTGGCAGACGGGCAGCGGTACCCAGAGCAACATGAACGTGAACGAGGTCATCGCCCATCGGGGCAATGAACTGGCCGGAGAGGCCCTGCTGCACCCCAATGATCATGTGAACATGTCCCAGAGCTCCAACGATACCTTCCCTACGGCCATGCATATTGCTGCTGTATGGGAAATCGAAAAGAACCTGCTGCCCCACCTGGATGATCTGGTGGACGCTTTCAAAAAGCTGGAAAAGGCCCATAAGGGGATCGTGACCACGGGCCGGACCCATTTGCAGGATGCGGTGCCGGTGGCCTTCTCCCAGGAAATTTCCGGCTGGCGGACCATGCTGGAACGGAACCGCCAGGAACTGAAGGCGGCGGAAAAAGGGCTGCTGGAACTGGCCCTGGGTGGTACGGCTGTAGGCACCGGGTTGAATGCCCCCAAGGGGTTCGACAAGAAGGTAGCCGGGTTCATTGCCAAGAACACCGGTTTCCCCTTTGTGACGGCTCCCAATAAATTCCATGCGCTCACCAGCCTGGATGATATGGTCTTCGCCCACGGTGCCCTGAAGGCACTGGCAGCCAACCTGATGAAGATGGCCAACGATGTGCGGTGGCTGGCTTCCGGGCCCCGGGATGGCCTGGGCGAAATCACCATTCCGGCCAACGAACCGGGTTCCTCCATCATGCCCGGGAAAGTGAACCCTACCCAGTGTGAAGCCGTGACCATGGTGGCTGTGCAGGTCATGGGGAACGATGCCGTCATCGGCTTTGCCGCTTCCCAGGGGAATTTCCAGCTGAACGTGTTCCTGCCGGTGACCATCTACAATTTCCTGCAGAGCGTGCGGCTGCTGGGGGATGTGATGGAATCCTTCCGGAAGAACTGTGTGGTGGGAATCAGGGCCAACAAGGACAAGATGGCCTACAACCTGCATCATTCCCTGATGCTGGTAACGGCCCTGAGCCCGTACATCGGCTACGACAAGTGTGCCCAGGTGGCAAAACTGGCTTTCAAGGACAACATTTCCCTGAAGGAAGCCGTGCTGAAGCTGGGCTTCATGGAAGAAAGCGAGTTCGACAAGGTGTTCCATCCGGAGAAGATGGTATAAAAAATAAGAGCGCCGCGGAGCGGCGCTCTTATTTTTTATTTCCTTATTCACCCAGCATTTCCAGGATCTTGGAACCAGCCGTGCAGGCCGGGCAGAAGCAGTATTTGCCGCCATCGGCTTTCACCTTCTGGCCCTGGGCCAGCATCCTGGCAGCCTGTTCTTCCCCGAAAGCCTTTTTGGCAGCGTCGGAAGCGAAGAAGGGCAGCACCTGGTCGATGGTGCATACGTCTTCCTTCAGGGCAGCCCGCAGCAGCGCGGTCAGGTTGGCCTGGGCAGCGGTACCGTCGGCTGCCAGCCATTTTTCAGCCAGATCTTTCAAACCGCTGTATACGCTGGGAGCGGCCACCAGATTTTTTACTTCAGAAACCAATTCTTCATGAGTTGCCATGGGAATCATCCTTCCTGTAAATAAATTTATTACAACAATATTATAGCACATCTGACAGAAAAGAGTTAGTCAATTTTTAATGGATTTCGTATAATAGAAAAGAATGAACAAGAAGAGAACAACATGTGACGAGGTGAATGAGATGCTGTTTGGCAAAAAATTGGCAATGTGGGTTTTGACCGGGATTCTGGCCGGAAGTATGGCTCTGCCGGCATTGGCAGCGCAGAAGGACAACTTTACGGATGACATGAAGATCACCGGGGTGGAGAAGATTACCCAGGACCAGGGAGCCGCTTCCATTGAGCGGAAACTGGACCACAAAAAGTCTCCCTACTATGTCCATCCGGATTTTTACCATATGCATTCCAAGGGATCTTTGACGATCCTGCCCTGCTTCAAAACCATCCAGCAGTCCAGTGAATGGTCCTGTGGTCCGGCTTCGGCCCTGATGGTGCTGAACTGGTACGGACGTCAGAAGGACTGGACGGAACAGAAACTGGCGGATCTGCGCCATCCTCTGCAGGATGTGGCAGTCCCCGGCTTCCCGAATGGCTACCCGGGTACCACTTTGGAACAGATGAAGGATATGTTCCAGAAGGTGGGGGGCTTCGATCTGGTGACCACAGAAGATTATGCCCAGGCAGGAAAGACTTTTGGCCCGGAAGACATCAAAGCCACCCTGAAGGCAGGGAAACCCATCCTGGTGGGGTGGATCGACTGGGGCGGCCACTGGCAGGTGGTCATCGGCTATGATGACATGGGTACCGCCGATACCCAGGATGATGTGCTGATCGTGGCAGATCCCTATGATACCACGGATCATGACCAGGATGGATATGGCATCTATCCGGCGGCCCGGTTCTTCTCCACCTTCGATATGTACGGGCAGTTCCCGAAGAAAGAAGGAGGGAACCACAACCTGTTTGTGATCGTCTCTCCTGCAAAACCGTGAGCGGGCGCACCCAAGGGGGCGTCTCTGCAGTGTTGCGGTCATTGGACCGTGCAGGAATCGTAAGGGGAGTATCCATGGAGGGGCGGGCATATGGACCCGCCCGCTTTTTTCGAAAAAAGTCAAAAAATCTTTGACTTTTTAGCACTCAACGCTTGACAGTGCTAACAACTTGTGCTAGTATAATAGTCGGACGAAGGAAAGACCCACAGAAGGGTTCCCGTAAGGAACCTGGAACGCTGGACGACGGGTTCCCTTGCGGAACCCCGGGAATCCGAAAGCCTTTCGGTAGTCTCAAAAGCTGACCTTCAAGGTCAAGATTGAATGGAGGAATGGCTTATGTTACTGCCTGCTGTTTTCAATGACAATGTGTTTGATGATCTGATGGATGATTTTGATGATGTGTTCTCTGTGCGGAATCCTCTGTACGGGAAACATGCCAGAAATATGATGAAGACCGATGTACGGGATGTGGGCGACCATTATGAACTGGATATCGATCTGCCGGGCTTCAAGAAGGATGAAATCCATGCACAGCTGCAGGATGGGTATTTGACCATCAGTGCCAGCAAGGGTGTGGACAAGGATGAAAAGGACAAGAAGGGCCAGTACATCCGTCGTGAACGTACCTTTGGCCAGTGCGCCCGGAGCTTCTATGTGGGTGAAGGCGTTACGGAGGCCGATGTGAAGGCCAAGTACGAGAATGGCATCCTGGAATTGAGCGTTCCCAAGAAGGAAGCCAGGAAAGTGGACAACAAGAAATACATCGCCATCGAAGGCTGATGGCCTGCAGGAAACCCCGCCGGGAAACCGGCGGGGTTTCTTTTTATGAAAAAAGACGGATGTGCCGTTTGCGTCACAAATTTTCAATAAGAACACAGTAGATATATGATAGAAACGTGAATTCTATCAGGCTGGATTGAATAGGGTATGGGGGTATGATACACTACTGGAGAATGAGGAAAAATGAGGCGGTAGCAGTATGGACAGAAAGAGGAAAACAACGTTGGCAGACGAGACTCCAAAAACACATCTGATGACTTTTGCCCGGAAATTCACCCTGCAGGAGTGTTATGAACGGGTCCTGCTGGTAAGGGCGTCCATGAGCGGATACATCCTGAGCCATGAGTTCAAATATCTGTTTGCCCGGGAGAATCTGAAAAAGCTGTGCCTGACACAGGCCCTGAGGATCTTTGATGTTCCCCAGGATAAGATTGAACTGCTTCTGGTGGAAATGAAGACACAAAAAGACAAAATGCTGGAAGTGAGCCGGCGGATCTTTGCAGAGCTGTGAAATGTCACAGCTCTTTTTTATGGCCCCTTCTGCTTGACAGTCAGAGATTTGACACATAAACTATACTCATACATTTGTAGCAAAGGAGTATAGCAATCATGGACAAACCGATTCCGGATCTGATTACGGTGGAAGCAGCCAGGGACACCCATCGCTGGGTAGCCATGACGGCCCTGCTGCTGGCCATTGGTGTCATCCTCCATACCATCAGTCCCAATGTGGGCGGGGTCACCCCCAACTGGACCATTGCCATGTATTCCATCACCATCTGCCTGACGAAACCGGGCCTGACCCGGGCCCTGGGCATTGGATTCGTGGCCGGTCTGACTCTGGTCCCTTCTTCCAAATCCGCCTTCCCGCTGGGGAACATCGCCAGTGAAGTGAGCGGGGCCCTGACGGCCTGTATCCTGGTGAAGGCCTTCGCTCTGACCCATCTGGAGAACCTGAAGGTGAAACCGTTCATCGTGGGTTTTGTGGCCACCAGTGTCAGCGGTGCCGTATTCACCTACATCCTGAAACTGGTGCTGGGGCTGCCCCTGACCGTGTGGACCCATGCCATGCTGCCGGTGGTGTTCACCGTGGGGGCTCTGAATGGGGTGGTGACCCAGGTGCTGTTCAGCCCTGTACGGAAGATCTTCTATGCAACGGAGGGGAAACACCATGAGTGACAGTGCCATTCGGATCTCGGATTTTTATTTTGCCTATCTGAACAGTGACCTGGTGCTGAAAAACATCAACCTGGACATCCAGAAGGGCAGCTTTACAGCCATCGCCGGTCCCAGCGGTGCCGGCAAGACCACCCTGTGCAAGGCCATGACGGGTATCGTGCCCCATTATTACGGGGGACGGTACTACGGCAAAGTGGAAGTGCTGGGAGAAGACCTTAAGGGAAAGAAAATCTCGGAAATCGCCATGCGGGTGGGCATCATGATGGATGACTACGAAAGCCAGATGGTGTCCCTGACCGCCGGAGAGGAAATCGCCTTTGGCCTTCTGAACCATGGATTCTCGCCGGATGAGGTGGACCAGCGGGTGAGCCAGGCCCTGGCCGATGTGGGCCTGCCCGGCCGGGAAAGCTACCAGCTGGACGAACTGTCCGGGGGCCAGCGGCAGCGGCTGCTGCTGGCATCGGTGCTGGCCTGCCGGCCGGAAGTGCTGATCCTGGACGAGCCGGTGTCGGCTCTCGATCCGGACGGAGCCCGGTCCCTGTATGCCCTGCTGTACAAGATCTACCAGCAGCACAACATGACCGTGGTGGTGGTGGAGCACGACCTGAACTACCTGCTGCCCTACATGACGGATCTGGTGCTGATCAGCGGCGGCGAGGCCCGGGTACAGGGACCTTTCGAACAGGCGGCCCGGAAGGCTTTCCAGCAGGAAGACCTGCGGGAGAACCTGCCGGAACTGTGGCAGGTGAAGCTGGGTCTGGAAGAGAGATTCCACTGCCGGCTGGGCAACTGGCGCAGTGAGGACGAAGCGGAAGAGGAACTGACCCGGAAATTCCAGGGAGGCAAGGCATGATTGAAGCAAAAGAAGTGAACTTCGCCTATCGCAGAGGGGTACCCGTGCTGCAGGATATCCAGTGCAAGGTGGAAGATGGAGAAGCCGTAGCCCTCCTGGGGCACAACGGCAGCGGCAAGACCACCCTGAGCCGGCTGTTCATGGCGCTGAACCACCCCCGCAGCGGACAGGTGCTGGTGGACGGCGTGGATATCGTGGACTGCGAACCGGCGGACCTGGCGGATAAGGTGGGCTATGTGTTCCAGAACCCGGACCTGCAGCTGCTGGGAGATACGGTATATGATGAAGTGGCTTATGGTCTGCAAACCCGGAAGATGCCTAAAGCGGATCTGGATAAACAGGTGCGGGAAGCCGTGGAAGCCATGGGGCTGACACCCTGCCTGGACCAGTATCCCCGGGGGCTTTCCTTCGGCCAGAAACGGCGGCTGGGGGTAGCCGTGGCCCTGGCCCTGCAACCCCGGACCCTGATCCTGGACGAAATCACCAACGGCCAGGATGAACAGGAAAAGCTCCATATGATGAACTACCTGTCCAGGCTGCAGAGGGAGAAACACATCACCCTGATCCTGATCACCCACGATATGGAAATCGCCCGGAAGTACACCACCCATGCCCTGGTGCTCCACGATGGGCAACTGGTGTATGACGGGAAAACAAAGGAACTGTTCGACGGCAGGCGGCCCATTGAGGAATGGGGCCTGAAGCAGCCGGTACTGGCCCGGCTGGGAGCGCTGTTCGGGGTGGATGCGGACAGCCCGGAAGTCCTGTGTGACCGGCTGGAGCTGAAGGAAGCTCCGAAAGAAGGACGGAAGGAAGAGAAAGAAGGTGGCAAGGCATGAAGCTGACCGCTTTTACGAAACTGATCCTGGTGCTGGCGGTGACAGCCTGGGTGTTCCTGCTGCCGGTAGCGGCAGTGGCCACGATCCTGGCCCTGGAACTGGTGATTTTGCTGTACATCAAGCGGGACCGGATGACCATGGCAGCCATCGGGACGCTGACGGTCTTTACCGGGATGATGGTGGTGCTGCAGCTGCTGTTCGGTTCGGCACTGTACGTGGCGCTTACCGGCGGGCTGCGGATGTTCGTCATGACCACGGCGTTTCTGTGCCTGCTGGCTTCCACCCGGATCCAGGAAATCGCCCAGGCGCTGGTGGAAAAATTCCATATGCCCTATGAATACGCCTTCATGCTGACTACGGCCCTGCGGTTCGTTCCGGACTTCCTGTCGGATTCGGCCATCACCCTGGACGCCCAGTCCTGCCGGGGCTATTCCAACCGGGGCAATGCCTTCAAACGGCTGTATGCGTACCTGGCGGTGGTGAAACCGCTGGTGATGCGGGCCGTGGCCAAGTCGGACACCCTGGCCCTTTCCATGGAACTGAAGGGGTTCGGCCCCAATACCTATAAAAACCGCCGGCCCATGCGGCTGCATGGACTGGATTACGTGACGCTGCTCCTCATCATCGTGCTGAGCACGTATCCCATTTGGGTAAAACATATCTAAAGCTGACGCATAACCCGGGCGCACGATCTGGACTCATCTTGTGTGCCTGGAAAAAGTCGGGGCTGCGGGGATCCGCAGCCTTTTTTTTACGAAAGGAAAATATCCAATGAAACAAACTGACATTGCCCCATTGATCGCCGGGGAACTGGGTTGCAGATCCATACAGGTGGAAAAGACCATCGAACTGCTGGATGGGGGCAACACCGTTCCCTTCATCGCCCGGTACCGGAAGGAGGTCACCGGTTCCCTGGAGGACGAACAGATCCGGACCATCGAGGACCGGCTGAATACCCTGCGGAACCTGGTGAAGCGCCAGGAGGAGATCCTGACCAGGATCGACGAACAGGGCAAACTGACACCGGACCTGCGCCAGGCCATCGAACAAGCCCAGAAATTGACGGAACTGGAAGACCTGTACCTGCCTTATAAGCAAAAACGGCGGACCCGGGCCCAGCAGGCCCGGGAAAAGGGCCTGGAGCCGCTGGCCAATGCTTTCCTGCTGCAGCGGGAAATCCGTGGCACCTCCCTGGAGGCAGCCCGGGCCTATGTGGATCCGGAAAAAGGGGTGGAGACGCTGGAAGCGGCTCTGGAAGGAGCCCGGGATATTGTGGCGGAAGTGGTTTCGGAAAATGCGGACCTGCGCAAGGACCTGCGGCAGAAGCTGTGGAAGGAGGGCGTGCTGCAGACGGAACTGGTGGAAAACGCCGATGAGGCCCAGACCTTCCTGATGTACAGGGACTACCAGGAACCGGTGCGGACCCTGCCCTCCCACCGGGTACTGGCCATCAACCGGGGTGAAAAGAAGGGATGCCTGAAGGTGCATCTGCTCTGGGAGGAGGAACGGGCCCTGCAGCTGCTGCAGCGGCGGTTCGTCCGCCATCGCTCCATTTATCAGGAACAGCTGGAACTGGCCCTGGCGGACAGCTGGAAACGGTTGTTGTTCCCCGCTCTGGAGCGGGAGATCCGCCATACCCTGACGGAAAATGCCGAAGCCCAGGCCATCAGGGTGTTCGGGGCCAACCTGCGGCAGCTGCTGCTCCAGGCGCCTCTGGCAGGACGTACGGTCATGGGACTGGATCCGGGCTATCGCACCGGCTGCAAAGTGGCTGTAGTGGATCCTACCGGCCAGGTGGTGGACCATGGGGTGATCCAGGTGACCCAGAGCGAGAAGCAGAAGGAGCAGGCTGAGGAAATCCTTCTGGGGATGATCGAGAAGCATCATGTGACCCTGCTTTCCATTGGAAATGGCACGGCTTCCTATGAGACGGAACAGTTCGCAGCCCGGCTGATCCAGCAGCATCACCTGAGGGAGGTGCATTACCTGATCACCAATGAAGCGGGGGCTTCGGTATATTCTGCCTCCAGGTTGGCCAGAGAGGAACTGCCGGAGTACGATGTAACCATCCGGGGCGCTGTTTCCATGGCCCGGCGGGTGCAGGACCCCCTGGCGGAACTGGTGAAGATCGATCCCCAGGCCATCGGGGTGGGCCAGTACCAGCACGATGTGGACCAGAAGGCCCTGACCGGCACCCTGGACGGGGTGGTGGAAATGGCGGTGAACCATGTGGGCGTGGACCTGAATACGGCGTCGCCGGCCCTGCTGTCCCATGTGGCGGGCATTACGGCCACTACAGCAAAGAATATTGTGGCCTACCGGAACGAAAACGGGCGCTTCACCGGGCGGCGGCAGCTGCTGAAGGTACCCCGGCTGGGTCCGGCGGCCTTTACCCAGTGCGCCGGTTTCCTGCGGATCCTGGATGGAAAGAGCCCTCTGGATGCCACTCCGGTGCATCCGGAATCCTACCGGCTGGCAGAAGCCATCCTGGAGAAACTGGGGTTTGCGGTCAGGGATTTGAAGGATAAAGAGAAGCTGGCGCTTCTGGCAGCCAAACGGAAGCTGGTGGACGAGAGCCGGCTGGCCAGGGAGCTGGAGGCCGGCCTGCCTACGGTACACGATATCCTGGACGCCCTGGTAAGCCCCGGCCGGGATCCCCGGGAGGACCTGCCGGCACCCCTTACCCGGCAGAATATCGTCAGGCTGTCCGATATCAAAGTGGGGAGCCTCATGCGGGGAACCATCCGGAACGTGACGGATTTCGGGGCCTTCGTGGACATCGGCATCAAAACGGCCGGACTCATCCATATTTCGGAAATGAGCAGTCGGCGGATCAGGCACCCATTGGATGTGGTGAGCGTAGGGGATGTGGTACAGGTACGGGTGATCAGCGTGGACGAGAAGCGGGGGCGGATCGGCCTGTCGTTAAAGGGTGTGTGAAGAAATCAGGGCCCCGTTTTCAACCACTTTTTCTACGATTTTCAGGGATACATGGTAGGCTTTTTCCAGGGAGGGGACGGGCAGGCATTCGTACGGAGAATGGAAGTTCAGACCTCCGGTGAAATAGTTGGGGGTGAAGATACCCCGGGTGGACAGGAAGGATCCGTCCGTGCCGCCCCGCATGGCAATGGTGTGGGGCTGGATGCCCAGGTCGTCCAGCGCTTCGTACAGGATGTCCACGGCCTTGCGATTTTTGGGGGTCATGGCATCGGCGATGTTGCCGTAGATGTCCTCCAGGGTGCAGGTGACTTTCGCCCGGGGCTCCTGCTGCAGCAGGCGCTGCACGTTCTGCCGGATGGTCTCTTTTTTGGCCTCATAGCCGGCCTTGTGGTGGTCCCGGATGGCCAGCTGGACCACTGCCCGTGTGGCATTGGACTGGATGGATTTGATCCAGATGTAGCCCTCCTTGTCTTCCGTGCACTCCGGGGTCTCTTTCCGGTCAAAGAAATTGGCGAAATCCACGGCCAGCAGGGTGGGGTTCACCAGGCGCCCCTTGGCGTTCATGGGATGGGCACTGATTCCCTGGATGGTGACAGTGGCAGCACCGGCATTGAAGGTTTCGTACACCACCTCGCCCACTTCGCAACTGTCGATGGTGTAGGCGAAATCCACCGGAAACCGGTCCAGCTCCAGGGATTTGGAACCTTTCAGTCCCACTTCCTCATCGGGGACGAAGGCAATGTAGATGTCTCCGTGGAAAATCTCCGGGTGGGTGGACAGGGTGTGGAGCAGGGTCATCACATTGGCCAGGGCCGCTTTGTTATCCGCACCCAGCACGCTGGTGCCATCGGTGAATACGATGTCCTCGCCTACGTGGGCAGCCAGCTCCGGATGGTCGGAGGCCTTCATGACAAGGTGCTTTGCTTCATTCAGGATCACATCGCCGCCCGGGTAGCCCTTGACCAGGTGGGGATGGATGGTGGGGCTCAGGTTCACGTCCACCGTGTCCAGGTGGCAGCAGAACCCGATTTTGGGTACGGAGCCGGTGAAGCCTTTGGGCAGGCTGGCAGGCAGGTATCCGGTGAGGACGCAGTGATCGCTGAGATGCACGTCCTCCAGGTCCAGGAGCTCCAGTTCGGCTTCCAGCAGCCGGGCCATATTCCACTGGCTGGGGGTGCTGGGGACCGTGGCAGCACCGGCCCGGCTCTGGGACGGGATGTTGATGTACCGCAGGAAGCGGGTCAGTAATTCATGGGTGATTTCGGACATACAGGGACCTCCTTACAGGAATTTGATTCCATCCATTGTACCATATTATCGTATATAGAGAACCTGCCACCAGCTTTCGGCGGGTCCCCCCTTGAAAAGGGCGGAAAATCGTGACAAGGGTGGCAGGTTCTTTTTGCTAAAAAGAAAATGGAAAGAAAAGGAAAAGTGCCTTGAAAAATCGTTTCATTTCCTGTAAAGTATAAGAAGCTGTTTTGTTTCGTTTTGTTTTCCATTTGCCAAAAGAAAGAGGAGTGCCATGCTTCAGCGCAAGATCGAAAAATTCCTGCAGACCTGGAAACAGGTCCCCCAACACAACCCTCTGGTGATCAAGGGCTGCCGCCACTGCGGCAAGACCACCTCTATCCTGGATTTTGCCCGGAAGGAATATGCCCATGTGGTCTACCTGAATTTCCAGGAGAAGCCGGATTATGCGGCCATTTTCAAAGATTCCCTGGATGTGGATTACCTGGTGATGCTGATTACAGCTCTGGTAGGGCCGGATGCCCTGTTTGAACCCTACAAGACGGTGCTGGTGCTGGATGAAATCCAGGAATGTCCGGAGGCCCGGGCGGCCCTGAAAGCGTTTAAAAAGGATGGACGGTACGATGTGATCGCCTGTGGGTCGCTGCTGGGCGTAAAGGGGTATGGCAAGGAACCGGCGTCCATTGCAGTGGGGAGTGAAACCGTGGTGAACATGGTTCCGCTGGATTTCGAGGAATTCCTGTGGGCCAATGGAATCACCACACCGGTCCTGGATATGCTGCACCGGAGCCTGGATCAGGAAATACCGGTGCCGGAAGCCCTGCATTTGCGGCTGAATGAACTGCTGCGGCAGTATGCCGTGGTGGGTGGCCTGCCGGAAGTGGTGGAAACCTATGTGCAGACCCATGATCTGAATGCCGTGCTGGCCAAACAGCAGGAAATCCTGAAGGATTATGAAGAGAATCTGTTCGTGGCCGTGAACAAACGGGCCCGGGCCAAGCTGAAAACGGTCCTGGATGCAGTACCTCTGCAGCTGAACAAGGAAAATAAAAAGTACCAGTATGCCCAGCTGAAAAAAGGGTCCAAAGCGTCCCAGTTCGAAGGGACACTGACCTGGCTGGAGGAAGCGGGTATCGTGACCCGGTGCTACAACCTGACAGAACCGGGACTGCCTCTGGAACGGCATGCCATCGACACCATCTTCAAGGTGTATATGAAGGATGTGGGGCTGTACGCGGCCATGCTCACCGGGGAGGACCGTCTGAAACTGCTGCAGGGAGATCTTTCCGGATGCCAGGGCGCTGTGTATGAAAGCCTGGCGGCCGATCTTCTCAGCAAGAGCGGGCGGAAGCTGTATTATTATCATAAAAATTCCGGCCTGGAAGTGGATTTTGTGATCCGCTGTCAGGGCAAGAGCACCCTGGTCAAGGCCACGCCTTCCACCGGCAATACCAAGAGCCTGAAGACCTTGCTCCAGCAGCCGGACAAGTACCAGGTGGAACAGGCCATCCAGCTGAGCACGGAAAATGTGATGAAAAAGGGAAAAGTGCTGGAGCTGCCCATGTATATGGGCTTCCTGCTGGGCTGATCCTGCTGGATGGGGAGAAAATTGGCACTCAGATGTCTCCTTTTTGTTGACATCCCGTTGCATTGGCTGTATAATGCAAGGCATCAAAACAAGAGGGGTTGATGGATTTGGCATCTGTTAATGTAAATATCCGTATGGATGCGGGACTGAAAAAAGAGTTTGAAGAATTCTGCAGCAATGTGGGCATGAACATGACCACTGCTTTTACCATCTTTGCCAGAAGGACTGTCCGGGAAAACCGGATCCCGTTTGAAGTTTCCGCCGATTGCCGTCGGGCAGCTGTCCATCAGGTTCCGGCAGACAGTGCCGCCAGTCAGGAAGCAGCAGTCAAGAAACCGGAAGATATGTTCGAGGAAATCAAGCAGGATTTCAATATTTAAAGACTGTGCCAGGAAAGAAAGGGCTGTGAAAAAATCACGGCCCTTTTTTTGCCGGTTTTTTTGGGAGGAGAGACTCGAAAGGAATGGTGACAGGACAGATGCCAATGAAATAAACGACGTATTGTCTTGACTAACCAACTGTGAAAGTTCGGTAAAATACCTGGGATTTCCCGAGGATTCATGAAAACCCCTGATTTTTGTGATATAATTTACTATTATCCCGGTTGATACTGGAGTAAGGTACTTGAGAACTGATTACAATGCGGCTTGGGGGACGTGGTATTAGGCCGTCTTCCAAGATCGGGCGCTCTGCCGGACTCATGTTTACACAGCTTCCTAATAGGCGAAATGCTCCGGGGAAAATTCACACGGGCTTGCAGGAAAAACTGCCAAGCCGGCGAAAGGAGCCATTTGACTATGGAAAGAGAAGATTGGATTAAAACGGGTTTGGTTGCTGGGGGCGCTGTCCTGGGCCTTCTGGGTGAACGGGTAGTGAAATCCAACCTGGTGAAAAAAGCGCTGGTAAAGACCACCGCTGCTGCCCTGCGGGCACAGAAGTGCGCTGCGGAAAGCTCTGCTTCCCTGCAGGCACAGGCTGATGATATCGTAGCGGCTGCCAGGGAAGAAAACCAGAAACTGGAAGAAGCGGAAGCGGCGGAAAAAGCCAAGAAAGAAGCAGCTGCTGCTGTAGTTGAAGACGAAGCGAAGTAAGCTCTTTTCTTTGGGAAAGGAGCGGAAACGCCATGAAATTTCAAATCCAACATGAAACAGCCGGCCGGATCCGGGTGCGCTGTCTGGCCCAGGAGGGACGGAGTGTCCGTTCCTTCAGCCTGGAACAGGAAGCAGCCATCCTGGGCGGACTGGAACGGGTCCCGGGAATCCGGAAGGTGAAACTGTATGCCGGGGCTGCGGGCATCGCCGTGCTGTATAAGCCGGACGCAGCCGGCAGCATCCGGGACGGGATCATCAAAGCCCTGGCCCGGCTGAACATGAATGATCCGGATCTGCGGAAAGCCACCCGGGAAAAAGCCGGATCCCTGATGCTGAACCGGCAGTACCGGAACCGGCTGGTGACCCTCCTGGCCCGGCATTTTGCCTGCAAGTGGTTCCTGCCGCTGCCCATCCGGATGGCCCGGTGCTGGTACCATACCCTGGGCTTTATCCGGCTGGGACTGAAATCCCTGCGCCATGGACGGCTGGATGTGCCGGTGCTGGACGCTACGGCCATTACGGCAGCCATGCTCCAGAAGGACATCAGTACCGCCGGTTCCGTCATGCTGCTGTTGCGGATCGGGGAACTGCTGGAAGAATGGACCTATCAGAAGAGTGTCCATGATCTGGCGGACAATATGTCCCTCCACATCGATACGGTGTGGAAAGTGGTGGACGGTACGGAAGTGGAAGTCTCCCTGGCCGATGTACAGGCCGGGGACCTGGTCAGCGTGAAGATGGGCAGCACCATTCCTCTGGATGGGGAAGTGCAGAGCGGCGACGCCATGGTGAACCAGGCTTCCATGACCGGGGAATCCATGCCGGTCCATAAGACGGCAGGCCTGACAGTCTATGCCGGGACTGTGGTGGAAGACGGAGAGATCGTGGTAAAGGTGAAGGGCGGCGCCGGCAACAGCCGGTACGACCGGATCGTGAAGATGATCCAGGATTCCGAAAGCTTCAAATCCAACCTGGAAAGCCGGGCCAGCCATCTGGCAGACAGCCTGGTGCCCTGGTGCCTGGGGGGAACCCTGCTCACCTATCTCCTGACCCGGAATCTGACCCGGGCCATGTCCATCCTGATGGTGGACTTCTCCTGTGCCCTGAAATTGTCCATGCCCCTGGCGGTACTGTCGGCCATGCGGGAATGCAGCACTCACAAGATCACCGTCAAGGGAGGCAAATTCCTGGAAGCTGTGGCCCAGGCAGATACCATTGTCTTTGACAAGACCGGTACTCTGACCCTGGCCAAACCCAAAGTAGCAGATGTACTTTGCTTTAACGGGTATGACCGTGCCACAGTGCTGCGCTATGCGGCCTGTCTGGAGGAACATTTCCCCCATTCCGTGGCCAACGCCATTGTGCGCCAGGCAGCGGACGAGGGCCTGACCCACGATGAGATGCACAGCAAAGTGGAATACATCGTGGCTCACGGAATCGCGTCCATGGTGGATGGCAAGCGGATCGTGATCGGATCCGGCCATTTCATCTTTGATGACGAACACTGTGTGATTCCGGAAGGAGAAGAAGCCCTGTACGAAAACCGGCCGGAAGAGTATTCCCATATTTATATGGCACTGGACGGAAAACTGGTGGCCATCATCTGCATCCAGGACCCCTTGCGGCCGGAAGCGCCCCAGGTGCTGAAGAACCTGAGAAAAGCCGGGTTCAGGAACCTGGTGATGATGACCGGAGACAGCGAACGGACGGCTGCTGCAGTGGCCGCCAAAATCGGGGTGGACAAGTTCTACGCCGAAGTGCTGCCGGAAGACAAGGCCCGGTTCATCAAGGAAGCCAAAAAGAGCGGTCACCGTGTGGTGATGGTGGGCGACGGCATCAACGATTCACCGGCCCTGTCGGAAGCTGATGCCGGTGTGGCCATTGCCGAAGGGGCGGATATCGCCCGGGAAATCGCCGATATCACCATTTCGGCCCATGACCTGCAACAGCTGGTGGTGCTGAAGGAAATCAGCACCCTGCTCATGAAGCGGGTCCAGTTCAACTATGATTTCGTGATTACGTTCAACGCAGGCCTGATCGGTCTGGGGGTGATGGGAATCCTGCCTCCGGCGACAACGGCGCTGCTGCACAACGGATCGACCATTGCCATCAGTCTCCACAGCATGACGGATCTGATGGAAGCATAAAAAATGGCGCTGTGAAAAAAATCACAGCGCCATTTTTTTACGGCAGCATGGACTTCAGGACGTAGTCGATGAGCTTGCCCAGCAGGGCATCCGAAGGATGACCGTCCGGATTCAGGGAAAGGGGAAGATCTTTGACCAGGAACAGCATTTCAGTCACCGCGGTCAGGATGAAGGTCACGTAGCGGAAATCCTCTTTCTGCGCAGGGGATTTCAGTTCCCCCTGCGCCGCGGCCTGGGCCAGCAGCTGCTGCACATAATCTCCCATGCGGCACAGACGGCTCCAGGAATCGGAATTCAGCAGGCCCGAGGGAGTGATCAGTTCCTGATACAGGATGATCATGTGGCGTTTGGGATCCAGCTGGCTTTTCAGGATGGTGTGGAGGTATTCCTTCAGCCGTTCCAGGGGTGGCAGGCCTTCCTTGTCCAGCCGTTCCTGGAGCTGCTGGATGGCCTGCAGCTGGCTTTCGATGATGGCCTGGTACAGGGCCTGCTTGCTGCCGAAATGGTAGGAGATCAGAGCGCTGTTGCAGCCGGCCAGCCGTCCGATCTCCTTGATGGAAACATTGTGGTACCCTTTTTTATCAAACAGTTCGGCGCCGGCGTCCAGCAACCGTTGCATGGTTTCTTCCGAGTTCCGTCTGTGCATGACGGACCCCTCCTTCCGAATTAATTACTTATGTGATTAATTCTATTATAGCGCAAAAGGAGCAGAACGGAAAGAGGGCGGAATCCGTCGAAAGGAACATTTGTTCGTGCAAGTTCCCTTTTCTTTTGTTATAATGGAATGAGAATCTGGGAAAGGCGGAATGTTGCATGGAAACTATTTTGTTGGGAGCAGTGCTCTGCGCCCTGATTTTTTTAATCGTCATGTTGTACCAGCTCCAGAAGGCCCTGGGGGACCGGGAGGAACTGCAGCAGCAGCAGGCCCGGGAGGATGCGGACCGGCTGCGGGACAGCCTGGATCAGAAGGTGACCCTTTCCATGAGCGTGGTCAGTGACCGGCTGGCCATGGTGAACCGGTCACTGGGGTCCATGCAGTCCCTGGCCCAGGGCGTGGGCGACCTGAAAAAGGTCCTGACCAATGTGAAGAACCGGGGCATTTGGGGGGAAATGCAGCTGGGGAATCTGCTGGGCGATATGCTGGCTCCGGAGCAGTATGGCACCAACGTGGCCATCAGGCCCCGCAGCCAGGAACGGGTGGAATTTGCCATCCGGCTGCCGGGGCGTACCGGAGATGCACCGGTGTGGCTGCCCATCGATGCCAAGTTCCCCCTGGAAGATTACCAGCGGCTGGTACAGGCCCGGGAGGACGGGGATAAGGATGGAGAGACCCTGGCTCTGAAACAGCTGGAAATCCGGCTTAAAAGCGAGGCAAAGGACATTCGGGATAAATACATCGCACCGCCGTATTCCACCGATTTCGGCCTCCTTTATCTACCCTTGGAGGGGCTTTTTGCAGAGGCGGTCTCCCGCCCGGGACTCATGAGCGAGCTCCAGCGGAAATACCGGGTGACCCTGGTGGGGCCCACTACCCTGGCTGCCGTGGTCAACAGCCTGCAGATGGGGTTCCGTACCCTGGTGGTGCAGAAGCAGACCAGCCAGGTGTGGCGGCTGGTGGCCCAGATCAACACCGACCTGGGGGTTTTCGCGACGGCGGTGGAACGGGCGGAAAAGAAGCTGGCGGAAGCCCAGTCTGCCATGGAGTCCGTGGGAGACCGTACAAGAATCCTGAAAAAGCACCTGGATCGGGCAGAAAAATTTACGAAGGCACTTGACAATACCAATGACAATGACTAGAATTGTAAGCAAGTGCTTGAACTACCTAAATTGATATAGTGTATAAAGTATCTATGAAGGAACCAAGTACACAGGATCTTGCCTGTTACAGAGAGCTGCTGGCGGTGCGAAGCAGCGGAAGATCCTGTGGAATCCACTCCTGAGATGGTGGGGGTCGCAACCCACCCGGCCAAGCCGTTATCCTGGAAATGAGGCTGCGCTGCAGCGAAATAAGGTGGCACCACGTGAGAGGTTCTCCCGTCCTTGACATACCCGTTTAGGGGGTCAGGCACGGGAGTTTTTATTTTACCATTTTACTGGGATTTAAGGAGAGAAAGAACATGGACAAGAAAAAAGTCATCGTGGTGGAACGGATTTCGGACAAAGGCGTGGAAATGCTGAAAGCACAGCCAGACCTGGAAGTTACCGTAAAATTTGATATCCCGCGGGAAGAGTTGCTGAAAATCGTGGGAGAGTATGATGCCATCATTGTCCGCAGCGTGACCAAGATCAACGAAGAGTTCTACCAGGCTGCCAGGAACCTGAAGGTGGTGGGCCGCGCCGGCAACGGGGTGGATAACATCGATATCGATGGGGCCACGAAACGGGGCATCATCGTGGTGAATACGCCGGAGGCCAACGTGATCTCCGCCGCTGAACATACCATCGGCCTGATGCTGGCCTCCTGCCGGAATACGGTGCGTGCCCAGAAGATGATCGAAAGCCGGGTATGGGATCGGAAGAACCTGAAGGGTGTGGAATTGTACCACAAGACCCTGGGCATCATCGGTCTGGGCCGGATCGGGGCCCTGGTGACCAAACGGATGCAGGCCTTTGAAATGAAGGTCATTGCCTATGACCCGTACATTTCTGATGCCCGGTTCAAACGGCTGGGCGTGGAAAAATGCGAGACCCTGGACGAACTGCTGGCCAAGTCCGATGTGATCACCATCCATACGCCGAAAACGGAAGAAACCATCAACATGATCGGCAAGGAAGAACTGAAAAAGTGCAAGAAAGGCGTGCGGCTGGTGAACTGCGCCCGGGGCGGCCTGTACAATGAACAGGCGGTGGCGGAAGCCATCCAGGAAGGCCAGGTGGCCAGCATCGGCCTGGACGTGCTGGTGGACGAACCCAAACCCATTTCTCCCCTGATCGGTATGGACCAGTGCACCCTGACTCCCCATCTGGGCGCCGATACGGCCGAAGCCCAGGATAAGGTGGGTATTTCCATCGCCCAGGAAGTGGTGAATGTGCTGAAGGGGCAGATGGTGCCCAATGCGGTGAACCTGCCGGCCCTGCATCCCCAGGAGCTGGAGGGCATGATGGGGTACCTGCAGCTGGGCGAATGCCTGGGCAAGCTGTACTACCAGCTGGAAAAAGATCCGGTGGACAAGGTGGAAGTGCTGTATGAAGGTCCTGCCGCCCAGCTGGAGACCACGCTGATCACCCGGAGCATCCTGAAGGGCCTGTTCGATCCCATCCTGAAGGAACGGGTGAACATGGTCAACGCTGAACTGGCTGCCGAAACCCGGGGCGTAGCCGTGGTGGAGGGCAAGATGAACGGGGAAGACCGGTTGAATCGGGTCAGCCTCAAGGTGTACAGCGGTGAAAAAATCTTCACCGCCGCGGGGACGGTGGCTCCGGATGAAACGGCCCATATCACGGAAGTGCAGGGATACCAGTATGATCTGGTGCCGGAACACTACATGATCCTGGCCAAGAACGATGATAAGCCCGGCATGATCGGTCAGATCGGGACCCTGCTGGGGGCCGCCCATGTGAACATTGCCACCATGCAGGTGGCCCGGAACGCCAGGACTGGCAGTGCCATGATGATCATGACCGTGGACAGTCCTGTGGAAAAGGCTACCCTGAAGATGATCGAAGGGCTGGATGGGATCCTGAGCGCCGATTTCGTTACGTTATAAGAAAAATCGAATCTCCTGAAAGGATGTGGAGCCGTCCACATCCTTTTTTTGAGTCCATGTAAAATACGAACATTATACAGTATTCTTACTTGTAAATTCGAAATTATTGACATAAAATATAGGAAAAACAACGAGATTGTAAGGGATCCTCTTGGTAAAAACACAATTTACCGTAATTTAAAACAATTCTCGAGACCATTGCAAAGTTTATGTCATTCCGGTAAAATAAATTCATCTTTTTCCTTTTTTATTCTTTTTTATTTTTATTTATCGAGGGGGGAATATTATGCAATGAGCTGACCCCCAATTGTTAGACCAAAAATCTAACAATTGGGGGTCAGTTTTTTATGGCAAAACACAACTATGAATTTAAGAAAAAAATAGTACTGGAATACTTGAACAGTGACGAAGGGTGTATTTCTATTTCACGTAAATATGGGATGGCAAGTAGCAGCCAGCTGCTAAAGTGGGTTGCTGCTTACAAGGCATTTGGTGATAATGGACTGAAGAGATCCCGCTCTCAAAAAATATACTCTTTCAAAGAAAAACTTTCTGTGGTAGAGTCTTACTTAACAAACGAAATCTCGTATCAGGAATTGGCAATTCAAGTAGGAATCAATAATCCATCCATGATTTCCAGATGGGTCAATGAATTTAAAATTGCGGGGCCGGAAGCGTTACGGCCACATAAAAAAGGCAGGAAGAGAACTTTGAACAAATCTCAAACCAAAAAAACAGATCCCCAGGTTCAGCAGCCGATGGTCGACATCAGTGTGGAACATGTCCAGGAGTTAGAGGATGAACTCCTTAAACTCCGTATAGAGAATGCTTTTTTAAAAGAACTGAGGAGACTGCGTTTAGAGGACGAAGCAAAAATGAGAGAGTTGCGAAAATCATCTCCAGTCTCCGAAGATCATTCAAATTGAAAGACCTTCTCTCCTATACTCAAATGCCTAAAGCGACCTATATGTACTGGCAGAAACGGTTTGACCGCGTGAATCCAGACCAGGAAGTAGAGGACAAAATACAGGAAATCCGCAGCCAGCATAAAGATTATGGATATCGGCGCATGACCGGTGAGCTGAAGAATCAAGGGCTTTGCGTGAACAAGAAGAAAGTTCAACGTATCATGCAGGAACTGAGCCTTCAGGTAACATCCTTTACCCGGAAAAGCCGTAAATACAGCTCCTATAAGGGTAAGGTAGGAACCATTGCTCCCAATAGAATACATCGTCGTTTTGAGACGAATATCCCACATCAGAAGATTACAACCGACACTTCAGAATTCAAATACTATGAAGTAGATCCACAGGGACATCTGACCCTGCACAAGCTTTATCTGGATCCTTTCCTGGACATGTTCAATGATGAAATCATCAGCTATGGAATAGCAAAACGTCCTTCGGCTGAAAGCATACTGGAAGCTCAAGCTGAAGCAATCGAAATTACTGCTGATTGTCCGTATCGAAGAACGTTTCACTCCGATCAGGGTTGGGCATACCAAATGAAGGCCTATGCCAGGAATCTAAAAAAAGGACGAATTTTTCAAAGCATGTCTCGAAAGGGCAACTGTCATGATAACGCTGTAATGGAGAATTTCTTCGGCTTAATGAAGCAGGAAATGTATTATGGAGTAATCTACTACAGCTACGAAGAACTAAAAAACGCTATCGAACGATACATTAAATACTATAACGAGCAAAGGATCAAGGAAAAACTATGCTGGAAAAGTCCTGTTCAATATAGGCTTTCCTTGCAGGCAGCATAAAAAAGTAACGAGACAGTAAAAACCATCTCGTTACTAAGGTCTAACTTTTTGGGGTCACATCACAATTCAATGTGATCGCATTCTTTCTCAACCCGCTGGTCCTGCTGTTTCTGACCATGGCGTTGGGGAACCTGTTCGGAGAACTGAAATTCCGGAAATTCAAATTCGGGATCACCGGGACCTTGTTCGTAGGCCTGGCCATCGGTTACTTCCTGACCCGATATGCTGCCACCATCACCAAGGGCAGCAAGTATTTTGCTTCCGCCACCAAGATCATGCAAGGGAAGATCATCGATGGTTCTCTGATGAACCTGGCCCTGCTGATCTTCATTGTGGGTACCGGCCTGCTGGCTGCCAAGGACATGAAATACGCCATCAACAAATTCGGAAAACAGTTTGTGGCGCTGGCCATTTTCATTCCTTTTGTAGGGGCAGTGGCCTCCTATGGGTTTTCTCAGGCTCTCGACAACCTGAGCCCGTACCAGATCACCGGCACTTACACCGGGGCTCTTACCAGTTCGGCGGGTCTGGCTGCCGCTACGGAGTCTTCCGACAGTGAATCCAGACGGTTGGCACAGGATTTTTCCAACCAGCCTGAAAAGGCCCAGAAGAAGATCCTGGCCATTGTGAACGGGGCCAAAACCCGTGATGCCAAACTTCGGGGCACTGCGGTACCGGAAACCATGACACTGGAAAACACCCAATCCCTGAGTCCGGAAGATGTAGAAGTCTTTGTGACGGAAGCCAAGGCCGGCGTAGGGGTGGGCCACTCCATCGGATATCCGTTCGGGGTGCTGTTCCTGATCCTGGGAATCAACGTGATCCCCAAATTCTTCGGGTTTGATGTAGAGGAAGAAAAGAAGAAATATTTCGCCCAAAAGGCCATCGATATCAAGAACAACGAAAAGCTGGCCGCTTCCACCATGCCGGAAGTGCCCATGGATTTCGTGGGATTTTCCCTGGCGGCGTTCCTGGGGTATGTGCTGGGTTCTATCAAAATCTTCATGGGGCCTCTGGGGATGTTCTCCCTGGGTTCCACCGGTGGTGCCATCCTGGTTTCCCTTGGACTGGGCTCCCTCGGTAAGGTGGGCCCTGTCAACTTCCGGATGAACTCTACCGTGCTGGGCAAGATGCGGACCTATTTCCTGTCCGTATTCCTGGCCGGGACCGGGCTGAACTACGGATACCGGGTCATCGATGCCATCACCGGCGCCGGGTATATGATCGTAATCATTTCCTCCCTGGTGGCCATCCTGTCCGTACTGTTCGGATTCCTGCTGGGCCGCTATGCGTTCCATATCAACTGGACCCTGCTCAGCGGTGCCATCACCGGCGGTATGACTTCCGCTCCGGGCCTGGGCGCTGCCGTAGATGCCCTGGAATGTGATGAACCGGCTGTTTCTTATGGGGCTACCCAGCCACTGGCCACGCTGTTCATGGTCATTTTCTCCATCATCATCCATAAGCTTCCCATCTGATATTGCATGCAAAAAAGGCGCTGTGAAAAAATCATCCACAGCGCCTTTTTTTCGCCAGCGTCAGCTGGCTTCCATCAGCTGGTGACTAGTGACGGGGTGTGAAAAAGCATTTTTTCACACCCCCTTTTTATATCCAGGGGATCCTTAAAATTCTTTCGTGTCGAAAACGTGCAGGCCCAGGGAATCGGACAGGACCTGCAGGATCTTTTCTCCGCCCACGCTGTTGCCTTTTTTGTTCAGCATGGGGCCGAAGGTGCCGATGCCGATGCCGTGGCGGGCAATGGCACAGATGCCGCCGCCCACGCCGCTTTTGCTGGGCAGGCCCACCTTCACGGCATATTCCCCGGATTCATCATACATGCCGCAGAGCATCATCAGGGTGGTGACAATGCGTACAATGGTGGAATCCACCAGCTGTTCTCCGGTTACGGGGTCCACTCCGTGGTTGGACAGGACCATGCCGTAATGGGCCAGATCACGGGCGGTGACCATCACGGAGCACATGCGGAAATAGACATCCAGGATCTCTTCCGGTTCTCCGTCCAGCACATTGTCGCTTTTCAGCAGGAAGGCAATGGACCGGTTGCGGGTGCCGGTCTTCTTTTCGGAATGGTATACGTCCTGGTTCAGGTCGATGCGGGGATTGGCGCACAGCTTCCGGACCAGGTCCAGAAAGGAGGCAAAGGGATCCGGGGTCTCGATGCAGCTGGCCGTGACAATGGCGCCGGCATTGATCATAGGGTTAAAGGGACGCCAGTCCTTCAGCTCCAGCTGCAGGATGCTGTCGAACCGGTCTCCGGTGGGTTCCATGCCGATTTTGCTGAATACCTTGTCGTAGCCGGCTGTCTGCAGGGCCAGGATCAGGGAAAACGTTTTGGAAATGCTCTGCATGGTGAAGGGAATGTCGTAGTCCCCGGCACAGTACGTACTGCCGTCCCTGCGCATGAGGCACACTCCCAGATTCCCGGAATTGGCCTTGGCCAGTTCCGGGATGTAGCTGGCTACCTTGCCTTCATACAAAACCTGTCGCCCTGCTGCCAGGGCCTTTTCCAGTATTTCCTGGATTTCTGTTTTATCCATGACCATGGTTCTTCCTCCTTGGGTTATTTCCAGAAATCAAGTTCATCCGTGGGCAGGCCAAGGGATGCTGCTTTGAAACAGGGATCCTGGCCCGCTTCTTTCTGCTTTTTGTAATCCTGATAGGCTCCGACGGCTACGCTGCTGAGCAGGACGCAGGCTGTCAGGTTGATCAGGGTCATTCCTCCCATCATGATGTCAGCCAGATCCCAGGCGGCAGCCATGGGAATGATGGCCCCCAGGAAAACGATCAGGACTGCATACAGGTGGAACCCTCTCATGAATTTTTTGCCGGGGATCCGTTTGTGGTTCAGATACGCCAGACCGTTTTCACAGTAGTAAATGTTTCCGATCAGGGTGGTAAAGGAAAATACCAGCATGGAAACTGTAATGAACAGGGGACCGAAATCACCCAGCACCTTGTGCAGGGAAGTCTGTACCCACAGGGCGCCCGCGTTTTCCGCATTGCCGGGGACTTCCGATACCAGGCACATGAAGGCCGTTGCATTGCAGAGGATCACCGTATCGATGTATACGGACAGCATCTGGACCAGGCCCTGTTTTACCGGGTGGGTGGTCGTGGCCGCGGCGGCCGCATTGGGGGCAGATCCTACACCGGCTTCGTTGGAATACAGTCCCCGCTTGATGCCCATGATCAGGCAGGAGCCTCCAATGCCGCTGAAAATGGCCCGGAAGTTGAAGGCGTCATGCAGGATGGCTTCCAGCACCCGGGGGATTTCCTGGAAGTTCAGGGCCAGGACCAGGATGGTCACCAGGGCATAGGCCACTCCCATAAAAGGGACCAGGATGCCGGCGGCCTTTTCAATGGCTTTGGCCCCGCCCATGACGCAGGCGCCTACCAGAAGAGCCAGGATAGCCCCGATGACAGCCGGGGTGGTCTCCGGATGGTAAAAGCTGTAGACGGAAAACGTGGATTGCACGTTGAAGGAACAGAGCAGATTGAATCCGAAAGAGTAGGTCAGCAGCAGGAAGATGACGAATGCTGTGGCCATGACCCTGTTGTGCAGGGCATCTTCAATGTAATAGGCAGGCCCTCCGTAGGAAGAACCGTCTGCCTTTTTCCGTTTGAAGATCTGGGCCAGGGTACATTCCGTGAAGGAAGAGGCCG
The DNA here is from genome assembly GCF_900106585.1 of Acidaminococcus timonensis. Taxonomy (NCBI): domain Bacteria; kingdom Bacillati; phylum Bacillota; class Negativicutes; order Acidaminococcales; family Acidaminococcaceae; genus Acidaminococcus; species Acidaminococcus timonensis. The sequence continues at coordinate 370,137 of NZ_FNWH01000005.1, read as the reverse complement.
CACCGATGATGGCCATCAGGGTCATCCAGAAGGCGGCACCAGGGCCTCCCAGACAGATGGCCGTGGACACGCCGATGATGTTGCCGGTGCCCACGCAGGCCGCGGTGGAAACCATCAGCGCCTGGAAGGGAGACGTCCCGTTTTTGTCCTTGGGCTTTACCATCAGGAGACGCAGTGCTTCCGGCAGCCACCGTACCTGTACAAAACCCATCCTCAAACTGAAATACAACCCGGCGGCACCCATCACGATCAATAGGATCGGATAGTACAGGATACCATCCACAGCGTCCAGGAATTCCATCATTGTTGCATTCCTCCCCTATTTGAATTGTGTAACTATTTACTGAATTCATTATAGAGGAAAAGCAGGCCATCGGGGAAATAGATGATATACATAGGGGCCATCTATGATGCCAATGAGTCACCCTCCTTCTGCAATTGGGCAAAGCACTCCCGCAGGAGCTGGATGAAGTCCGTTTCCATGCGGGAGAGCATGGCGCCCTGATTGAGCAGGACACCGAACCGGAGATGCTCACTGCAGCCCAGCAACGGGATGGAAACCACTTTGTACAGAGAGTCCTGCCCCTGGAACTCCATGATCCCCACTGTGAAAAAATTGGTCCGGGAAAGGAGGGCCATTTGTTCCTGCCGGTCATTGACATAGATGATCTTGCGGGTCTCATTCAGATCGATGGGCCCCTTTTCTGTACTGATATGGTAAATGAAATCCTCGTACTGGCCAATATAGCGGACAAATCCGTAGTCCCGGAGATCCTGGAAATGGATCCCCCTGCGGCCGAAGCGCCGGATCAGCTCGTGCTCGGCGGACAGGCACACATAGGGGGAAAAGGAAGCCAGGGGGATGAACTGGAGACCCTGGAGAGCAAAATAGGACTCCAGATCTTTCCGGGCGGTGGTCATATGGATGACGCCCACATTGGAATAGCCGCTTTTCACCTGGGAAATCACATCCAGGGGCGCCGCTTCACACAGGTGATTGGAAAAGCGGTCCACATCCTGGTACCGGCGGCAGATTTCATTGAAGCACTGGGCGGTGTGGGAGAACCGGGTCATGCTTACATTCAGGCAGCCGGCATCCTGCTTTCGGCTGCTGGTCAGGTTCTGCAGCTGGTCCAGTTCCTGCAGGATGATCCGGCAGTGGGACAGGATCCGCTGACCGTCCATGGTCAGACAGGTTCCCTGGCTGGTGCGGCGGAACAGGGTCATGCCCATTTCTCTTTCCAGTTGTTTGATGATGTGGCTGAGCTGGGGCTGGGAAATGTACATGGCTTTGGCGGCCCGGGTAATGGAGCCATATTGGGCCACGGCGGCAAAATATCGAAGATTGTTGGTATCCATGGGAACCTCCCGGGTTGGCAGCGGCTGTTTTACAAGCACATTTTGTAGATCTGGATGATATCCTGCTGGTGCAGGGTCTTGAAGCCTTTGATTTCTCCGCCCTTGGCTTCGCAGGCCTTTTGGGCCATGAGAGGGAAATCTTCTTTCCGGATGCCCAGTTCTGTAAGGGTGGAGGTGAGTCCCAGGTCTTTATAGAAGAAATCGGCCAGCTTCCGGATGCTCTGCTGGGCGATGGTCATGGGCTCCTGGCGGGGATCCAGGCCGAATACATTGACACCGAACCGCACATACCGGCTTACATTGCTTTCGTCCAGGCAGTATTCCAGGAACCGGGGCGTAACAATGGCCAGCCCCAGCCCATGGGTGATATCGTAGAGGGCGGACAGCTCGTGTTCCAGGCCGTGGCAGGCCCACACATGATTCTGGCAGGTTCGGGTGAAGCCGTTGATGGCCCAGGTGGATGCCCACATCAGATTGGCCCGGGCTTCGTAATCGTCGGGATGCTCCAGGGCTATGGGGGCGTATTTCAATACGGTCTTCATGAGGCCTTCCATGACAGAATCCAGCATGAACATGCCTTCGCCCGGGTTGAAGTAGGTTTCCATAATGTGGGACAGGATGTCAGCAGAGCCGCAGGCCGTCTGATACCGGCTGACCGAAACCGTCAGCTCCGGATCCAGGAAGGAGACTTTGGGGCGCAGTGCAGGAGAGGAACAGCCAAGTTTCTGGCGGGTTTCCATATTGCTGATGACAACAGTCGGATTCATTTCGGAGCCGGTGGCGGCCATGGTGGGGATGGTCAGGATGGGCAGGGCTTTTGTCAGAGGAAGATGCTTCGAGATGAAATCCCAGGGGTCGAAATCCACACAGGCTCCGGCGGCAATGAATTTGCCCGCATCCATACAGGAGCCGCCGCCTGCGGCCAGCACCATATCACAGCCCTGCTTTTTGCAGAGAGCCGCGCCCTGACGCACGGACTGGATCCTGGGATTGGGTTCGATGCCGGGCAGTTCCACCCAATCCAGCCGGCAGGCTTTGAACTGGGCAATCAGCCTGTCATACAGGCCGGTGCGTTTGATGGAACCGCCGCCGTAGACCAGCAGTACCTTGTGGCCGAACCGGGACAGTTCTTCGCCCACATGGTTGAGGGCCGTCTTGCCGAAATAGACCTTGGTGGGGATATCATACACGAAGTCTTTCATGGGGATGCCTCCTTGAGGGTTTTCTTCCATTGTACCATGGAAACGGGAAATCGGGGGAAAAGGTTCATACAACCCTGAACCAAACATCGTACAACAGGGTTGGATACAGGAAGGGTCGCTTCCGGCACCATCCATATGCTATAATGAAAAAATATGGACAATCTGTTGTAAAGGATGGACGCTGGGTATGGAATTTTCTTTTCTTTCGCCCAAAGGACGCATGCTGCTTTCTTTGGTGATCTTCGGAACTATCGGGCTGGTGCGCCGGTACATTCCTCTGGGCTCGGTGCCCCTGGCTTTTCTGCGGGCGGCCCTGGGATGCCTGGCCATGGTGGTGCTCATGCAGGGAAAGCACATCTCCTTCCATGGGAAGATCCTGGGGCAGCAGGCTCCCAAACTGCTGCTCAGCGGGCTGCTGCTGGGGCTGGACTGGGTGTTTTTCTTCGAAGCCTTCAACCACACTACGGTGGCCATTGCGACCCTGTGCTACTATATGGCACCGGTGTTCATGCTGGTGGCGGCACCCCTGGTATTCCATGAAACCCTGGGGAGACGGAAACGGGTCTGTGCGGCCATCACCATTGGCGGAATGCTGCTGGTGTCCGGGGTGGTGGGCAGTACCGCCACCGGGGGTCCAGGGGATTTCAGCGGGGTGGTATATGCCCTGCTGGGGGCCTTTTTCTATGCAGCCATCATCGTCCTGAGCAAAACCCTCACCGGACTGGATCCCTATGAACAGACGGCGGTCCAGCTGGGGACGGCGGCTCTCTTCCTGCTGGTCTATTCCGGAGCATCCGGCAGTCTGGACTTCCATACCATGACAGGATTGGGCTGGGGGCTGACGCTGCTGCTGGGGGTGGTCCACACCGGGCTGGCCTATGGCATCTATTTCGGCAGCCTGACCCGGGTGCCGGCCCAGACAACGGCCATTTTGAGTTACGTGGATCCGGTGGTGGCAGTGCTGCTGAGTGTGTTCGTGCTGCAGGAACCCATTACAGAACTGCAGCTGGCCGGGGTGTGCCTGGTATTGGGCGGCATGATCAGCGGGGAAAGGGGAACCCGCAAATAAGGCCGTATTCCCGGCCGCAGGGTTCGTTCGGGAACCCGGGGATAGAAAGGAGGCAGCGATGGAAAAGAGAGTGTTCCATCCGGGAGATCTTGTGCAGCATTTCAAGCGGGAAGGGCTGACGGAGGAAGAGAAACGGACCAACCGGTACCTGTACCGGGTCATTGGTACGGCCATCCATTCAGAAACCCGGGAACCGTTGATGATCTACGAGGCCCTGTACGGGGATTTCGGGCTGTATGCCCGGCCGGAGGCCATGTTCCTCAGTGAAGTGGACCACAGGAAGTATCCGGACGTGAAACAGAAGTACCGGTTTGAAAAGGTGTGAAGGAGACGCTGTGAAAAAATGAGGATTCATTTTTTCACAGCTTTATTTTTGTCTCCCTTTCCACGCCTGGAAGCAACTTTTCTTCCATGGTCGGCCAGCGGTACCCCGTCCGGCTGAGAGAGTATGGTATCGCTGGGCCCCCAACGCCGTAGGGTTCGATTGCTCTGATCGACCCGCTTCCAGACCTGGGAACGGATGCCCCTGACGGGTCATCCCTACGCAACCCACGTGCGGTACCAATCCGTAGGGGTCCGATCGCTCTGATCGACCCGCTTACCGATCTGCCCTGCGGGCAAAAAATTCTTTCCCAACCATGACTCACTATCCACCAGCCACTGAAAAAGGGAGGCTGTGATTTTTTCACACCCCCTTTTTGGGGACACTTGTTACGTTAACTATACAGAATTACTAGGTTGACATAAAAGTGCTGTTTCCTGTATGGTACAATCGTCTGAAATTTTTTGGAGGTGAGGCTGTGCGTTTGCGTGAAATGGTGTTGTGCGGGTTGTTCATTGCTCTGGTGGCCGTGGGGGCTCTGATCCAGATCCCGGTAGGGTCCGATGTGTATACCCTGCAGTTCCTGTTCACCCTGCTGGCGGGACTGCTTTTGGGACCCCGGCTGGGTGCAGTGGCCGTGGGGGCTTATGTGTTCATGGGGCTGGTGGGGATCCCGGTGTTTGCCTCCGGTGGCGGGCCGGCTTATATCCTGAAACCCACCTTCGGCTATCTGGTGGGATTTACGGTACAGGCCTGGGTCTGCGGCCATCTGGCCAGACAGGGAGCGGTGACCTTCCGGAGGCTCCTGGGCATTACCCTGATCGGTATGGCGGTGGTCTATGTGCTGGGAATCGGGTATTTCTACCTGGCTTCCAATTACCTGGTCCAGGCTCCCATCGGGTTCTGGGCAGCGTTGTGGATCTGCGGCGTGCTGCAGGTGGTCCCGGACTTTTTGCTGTGCCTGGGCGCCACGGTGGTGGGACTGCGCTGCCATCGGGCGGGAATCTGGGTACAGTGAAAGTGGAGAAAGAAGAGTAAAGAGGGAAGAGGCCGCTGCGCGGAACCCACCACCATGCATCCGCATGGTCCCCCGCCCTTGAAAAGGGCGGATATGGGGGGTACGTTGTGAATCCGAACAGGAGACTGTCACTGCCGCTCTTGAAAAGGGCGGATAGGGGGGTACGGTGCTTCCGGCAGGACCTTTTCAGGAAAGGAACGGGTGAATATGGGAAAAGCATTGTTTGTGACCGGTACCGGAACGGATGTGGGGAAAACGTATGTAACCGGACTGCTGGTGAAAAAATTGAAGGAGGCCGGGCTGGATGCCGGCTATTACAAAGGGGCTCTCAGTGGTGCGGAGCCGGATGGACAGGGAAACCTGATCCCGGGGGATGCGGCCTGGGTGAAGGAGACAGCCGGGCTGGAGGATCCCCTGGAGGATCTGGTGACGTATGTGTATCAGGAGGCGGTATCGCCCCACCTGGCGGCCAGGCACACCGGTGTACCGGTGGAGATGGACCGGATCCGCCGGGACTTTGCCCGGGCAAAATCCCGGCATGACTACCTGACCATGGAAGGCAGCGGCGGGATCCTGTGCCCCCTGCGCTGGGATGGGCAGGAGAAGCTGCTGCTGGAGGATGTGATCCGGGAATTGGGCCTGGGGTGTGTGATCGTGGCCCATGCAGGGCTGGGAACCATCAACAGTACGGTGCTCACAGTGGAATATCTCCGCCGCCGGCAAATTCCGGTGCGGGGCATCTTCTTCAACCACTGGGTTCCCGGGGACCCCATGCAGGAGGACAACCGGGTCATGACGGAACGATTGACGGAGGTACCGGTACTGGCCTGCATCCAGGCAGGAGATCAGGAACTGGATGTAGAAACAGGAAAATTGATCCAGCTGTACCGCTGAAAAGGAGAAAATATGGAACAATCCATGGAACAACAAGATCTGGAGCTGATCTGGCATCCCTGCTCCCAGATGAAGGACTATGAAACCCTGCCGCCCATGGTCATCGATCATGCTCATGGCTGCTGGCTCTATGACATCCACGGAAAAGCCTATCTGGATATCGTAAGTTCCTGGTGGGCCAATCTGCTGGGACATACCCATCCGGTGCTGAATGCCCGGATCAAGGCCCAGCTGGACAGACTGGAACATGTGATTTTTGCCAATTTCACCCATGAACCGGCCATCACCCTGGCCCGGCGATTGCAAAAGCTGGTGCCTCCCGGTCTCAGCAAATTCCAGTTCCACGACAATGGATCGGCCGCTGTGGAGGCAGCCCTGAAACTATGCTTCCAGTATCATCAGCAGACCGGTCATCCGGAACGGCAAAAATTCCTCTGCCTGACGGAAGGCTACCATGGGGAGACGGTGGGGGCTCTTTCCGTGGGCAGCATGGACCTGTTTTCCCTGAAGTACAAACCCATGCTCATGGAGACCATCCATGTGGAGGCCCCGGACTGCTATCGCTGTCCCTATGGGAAGCAGAGGGACGATTGTACCTGCCCCTGTTTTGGCAAAGCGGAAGAGGCGTTTGCCCGTTATGGGAAGGAAGCGGCGGCCATGATCGTGGAGCCGCTGCTCCAGGGCAGTGCCGGCATGCGGATCTATCCGGCTCTGTATTTGAAGAAGCTGCGGAAACTGTGTGACGGATACGGTGTCAAGCTGATCGCCGATGAAATCGCTACGGGATTTGGACGCACCGGGACCCTGTTTGCCTGTGAGCAGGCCGGGATCACGCCCGATGTGATGTGTCTCTCCAAAGGCCTTACAGGGGGCTATCTGCCCATGTCCCTGACGGTGACCACCCAGGAAATCTACGATGCCTTCTACGATGATTATGGGACCCACAAGGCATTTCTCCACAGCCATACCTATGCAGGCAATCCTCTGGGCTGCGCAGCGGCCCTGGGGGTACTGGACGTTCTGGAACAGCAGCAGATCCTGCTCAAAGCCCGGGAAACGGCCCGCTGGCTGACGAAGGAAATGGAAGGACGGTTCGGAAAGCATGAGCATATAGGGGAAATCCGTCACATTGGACTGATCCATGCGCTGGAGCTGGTGGCGGACCGAAAATCCAAACGTCCCTTTCCCGCAGAAAAACGGCTGGGCTATCAGCTGTATCAAAAAGCGCTGGCCAGGGGACTGGTGCTGCGGCCCCTGGGAGATGTGCTGTATTTCAATCCGCCGCTGACCATTGCGAAGGAGGAACTGACACAGGCGATGGAGGTGCTGGGTGAAGTTTTACGGGAGTCGTGACTGGTGAATGGTTAACCCGTTAAAAACAATGGTTGACATAACCTGTCCGGGGGCCTATAATAATGCCATCGAATCAAGTGAGCCATGATTTCGTTCTGCCCCGTCCCTCCGGGGTGGGGAGCCCATGAGAATCAACCCGTCAGGAGCTGTTGCATGAAAAACGTGCAGCAGCTCCTTTTTCGTGGTACACTGTGTACCTGCGGAGAAAACTACAAGCGGAGGTAATGAACCATGGCTTTTTTGGAACATGATATCCTGGTCAGCGAAGATCTGCGGCGGGTCCCTCTGGAGGAACTCCAGGGCCGTCTGGAACGGCTGCGGGCATCCCTTACGGAAGCGGATCCGGACTGGCAGATGGCGGTGGTCAGCGATAAGCTGGATATGTATTACTTTACAGGCACCATGCAGGAGGGGGCCTTCCTGGTACGTCCCCAGGATGCCATCCTGTGGGTGCGGCGCAGCCTGGAACGGGCCCGGAACGAATCCCTGCTGCCTTCCACCCAGATCCTGCCCATGCACAGCTATCGGCAGGCTGCCCAGTTCTACGGGGAGGATCTGCCCAGGTCCGTGTATCTGGATGAAAAGCACACCTCTCTGGAGTGGCTGCGGTTCTTCCACAAATATTTCCCTTTTGCAGTCCGGAAGAATTTGGATCCCATCCTGGGACACCTGAGGAGCGTGAAAAGTCCCTACGAACTGGCCCTGCTGGCCACCAGCGGCCGGATCCACGGGGACGTGCTCATGCAGGAAGCCCCGGTATTCCTGAAGGAAGGGATCAGCGAAGCAGAACTGGCCATCCAGCTGTATCTGCGCATGGTGCTGAAGGGCAGTCAGGGAGTGGCACGGACCAACCGGCCTCTGGGTGAAGATGTGATCGGTCTGGCTTCCTTTGGCAAAAGTGCCCTGGTGCGCACAGCCTTCGACGGCCCTGGCGGGACCGGCGGGACCTGTGTGGCGGTACAGAGCATCGGCTCCGCCTTCCGTCTGCTGAAACAGGGACGGCTGGTGTACCTGGACATTCCCTGTGGCTTCGATGGGTACAATACGGACAAGACGGTGGTGTACTATTATGGGGATCTGGACCGGGATCCGGCAAAGGAGGAAATCCTCCGGGCCTATAATTACTGCCTCTCCCTGGAGCAGAAGACCCTTTCCCTGATGAAACCGGGAGCAGTCCTGGGAGATATTTACGATCAGGTCATGGCGGACTTTGATCCCCGGTATGAGGGGATTTTCATGAACGGCGGCCGGTTCCTGGGCCACAGCATCGGGATGTGCATGGACGAGACTCCGGTGATCGCCAGTGGTGTGAAGGAGAAAATCCAGGAAAACATGGTGTTTGCGGTGGAACCCAAGATCGCCCTGCCGGAACTGGGTATGGTGGGTACGGAGAACACCTACCGGATCGGACCGGACGGCCCTGTGTGTCTGACAGGGGGGCCTCAGCCCCTGCGGGTGGTCCGTTGATTTTCCCGTACCAAAAATGGTACAATGATACAATCAAATCGGCGGAAACGGGCGGCCTGGGAAAGGCGGTCCGAGGGTTCCGCACAGGGGAGTAACAGAACCATGGCAACAGAAGAAACCGGGCTGCTGGACAAGCAGGATTTCCTGGAACAGAAAGATGTAATCAAAAAACAGATCCTGAGCAACGGCAAACTCACCGGTGCCCAGAAGCGCCAGACCCTGCAGGTGCTGGCTGGATTCGAAAAGAGCGTGAACCAGGGCGGCGTACGTCAGCACGGCATTACAAAAGCCATGCTGAAGACAGCCCTGCCCGTGTTCGGAAAAATGAGCGAGGATAAGCGGCATAACGAGAAGGAACTGCGGGTCCTGCGGTTTCTGACCTATTTCGTCCTGCAGGGGATCCAGAAATGAACGCACTGACCCTATTCCTGCTGGCCGTGTCCCTTTCCATGGATGCCTTTGCGGTCTCTGTGTGCGGCGGGCTGAAGATGAGCGGCCGGGAACGGCTGAAGGGCGGGGTGGTATTTGGACTCTGGTTCGGCGGGTTCCAGGCATTGATGCCTTTCCTGGGATATGAACTGGGAAGCCATTTTGCCAGGGCTGCATCTGCCTATTCCCACTGGATCATTTTCGCAATCCTGGCCTACATCGGCTGGAACATGATCGGGGAAGCCGGGGAGGACCAGGAACAGGAAAAGATCACTGGGGTGAAAACCATGCTGGGCCTGGCGGTGGCCACCAGCCTGGATGCTCTGGGTGTGGGGGTGGGTTTTGCCTTCATGGACATCGCCATCCTTCCCACCGTCCTGGAAATCGGGACCATTACGTTTTGCTTCTCGTTCGTCGGCTGCGCCTGCGGTTCAGTGATCGGGATGCTGGGCAAGGAAAAAGCAGAAATCGGCGGGGGCATTGTCCTGATCCTCATCGGCCTGAAGGCCGTGCTGGAGCATTACGGATTTCTGGGATAGATTGACTGGAAAGGAGGGTGTCACCATGGCACCCTCTTTTTTAAAAGGAGGAAACCATGGGCAGCAGGCGGATCATCATGCATGTGGACATGGATGCATTCTTTGCATCGGTGGAACAGCTGGACCATCCGGAATACCGGGGCAAGCCTGTGATCGTGGGCGGTCTGTCCGGCCGGGGCGTGGTCTCCACCTGTTCCTATGAGGCCCGGAAGTTCGGAGTCCACTCGGCCATGCCCATGACCACCGCCCGGCGGTTGTGTCCCCAGGCCATCTATGTGCAGGGACGGTATCCCCGGTATGTGGAACTGTCCCGGCAAATCCGGGGCATCTTCCATGCTTTTTCTCCGGTGGTGGAGCCTTTGTCCATTGACGAAGCTTTTCTGGATCTCACCGGGATGGAAGCCCTGGTGGGGGACGCAACCACCCTGGGAGAAAAAATCAAACAGGTGATCCGGCAGCAGACGGGTCTGACGGCCTCCGTGGGAATCGCTCCCAATAAATTCCTGGCCAAGCTGGCCAGTGACCTCCAGAAACCGGACGGGCTGGTGATCATCCACCAGGAGGAGGCGGCGGATTTCATCGCTCCCCTGCCCCTTGACCGGGTGTTCGGCCTGGGCCGGCGGTCCGTGGCGGCCCTGGAGAATCTGGGGCTGCGGACCATCGGCCAGCTGGCAGCCTGTCCGGTGAGCCTGCTGCAACCCGTTCTGGGCAAACAGGCCCAGGAGATCCGCAACCGGGCCCGGGGGCTGGATGACCGCCCGGTGGTGCCTGATGAACAGCGGAAATCCCTGGGCAAGGAAACCACCTTCGGGGAAGACCTGATGGGGAAAAGAGCCTGCCTGGAAGCCCTGTGGGACCTGTGCCAGCAGGTGGGCTGGCGGCTGCGGGCCAATGGCCTCAGCGGGTATACGGTGACCCTGAAGATCAAGACGGCCCGGTTCCAGCTGATCACCCGCAGCCGGACTGTGGAGGAACCGGTGCAGCTGGACGAGGAGCTGCGGGAGCAGATCCGCCTGCTGGCGGACCAGGTAAGCTGGCGGGAACCGGTACGGCTCCTGGGAGTCAGCGTCAGCCACCTGACACAGGGTGGCAGTGTGGCCCTGGATCTGGATGGCAGCGGCAGGGAACGGAAGCGGGCCCAGGTCCTGGACGCATTGAAACAGCGATTCGGGGAAGGCATCATCCATAAAGGGAAGAGCCTGGAACGATAAGGAGGAAAGACAGTGGATCGGAATCGGAAAATCGGCATGGGGATGGTCCTTCTGGGAGCTTCCCTGTGGGGAAGCAGCAGCAACTGCATGGAATATCTCATGACCCATCAGCATTTCACCTGGCAGGCCATCCTTTTTGCCCGGATGGTCCTGACCGGGCTTTTTTTCCTGGCCTTCTGCCTTTACAAGAAAGAGCCGCTGCTGGTACCGCTGCGGAAGGATCCCTGGCTCATGCTGAAGTTCACCGTGCTGGGCATGTTTGTCATGCAGGTGCCTTTTGTGAAGGCCATCTATTACAGCAATGCGGCCACGGCCACGGTGCTCCAGTACCTGATGCCGGCCATCCTGCTGGTCATGTCCCTGTGGAAAGCGAAGCGGGGACCCCGGCGGCGGGAAGTGGTGGCTGTGGGGCTGGCCATCCTGGGTACGGCCCTGATTGCTACCCGGGGAGAGGGGGCTGTCCTGGCCGTTTCGCCGGAAACCCTGTTCTGGGGCATCCTGGGAGCCTTTGGCATGGCCTGGTACACCCTGTATGCGGCGGAACTGCTCCAGCGCTACAGCTGTTTCCTGATCATCGGCTGGGGCAGTCTGGGCAATGCCCTGCTGCTGGAACTGCTGGTCCATCCCAATGTACAGGGAGCCCTCTTCAACTTCGATACTCTCTGGTCCTTCGGTGTGCTGTTTGTGCTGGGGACCCTGGTGGCCTATACGGTCTACCTGGAAAGCACCCGGTACATCCCGGCTTCGGAGACCGGAACCCTGGCGGCTTTTGAACCCCTTTCCGCCTATTTCTTCTCCATCCTGTTCCTGGGGAATCACATCGGAGTGGCCGAAAGCATCGGGGCCCTGTGCATCATCACCATGGTGGTCCTGCTGGCCCGGAAATAGGACTGCAGGGGGCAGGTTTCTCAAAGAAATGGACATCCCCTCATAGAAAGGCAACAGACAGTTGAAAAATCCCTGGATTTTTGTATCAAAAACTGTTGACAAAACAGAAACATATCCCTATAATTTAATTCATAGTGAAGTACAGGTAATTAAAACCGTTCTGAATTTGGGAGGCAAAGACAATGAGCGAAGAAAAAAAGTACCATTTTGAGACCCTGCAGCTCCATGTGGGCCAGGAACAACCGGATCCCGCCACGGATGCCCGTGCAGTCCCCATTTACCAAACCACTTCTTACGTATTCCGCAACAGCCAGCACGCCGCTGATCGGTTCGCCCTGAAGGACGCCGGCAACGTATACGGCCGTCTGACCAACCCTACGGAAGACGTCTTCGAACAACGGATCGCTGCCCTGGAAGGCGGCGTGGCAGCTCTGGCTACGGCCAGCGGCGCCGCTGCAGTGACCTACGCCATGCAGGCTCTGGTCCATGCCGGTCAGCACATTGTCTGCGCCACCACCGTGTACGGCGGTACCTACAACCTGTTCGAACATACCTTCCCGGATTTCGGCATTGAAACCACGTTCGTGGATCCCACCCAGGGCGTCCATGTATTCGAAGATGCCGTAAAGGAAAACACCCAGGCCATCTACATTGAATCCGTGGGCAACCCCAACGCCAACCTGATCGACATCGATGCAGTAGCAGAAATTGCTCACAAGCACAATATCCCTCTGGTGGTGGACAGCACCTTCGCCACCCCGTACCTGCTGCGTCCCTTCGAACATGGGGCTGACGTGGTAGTCCATTCTGCCACGAAATTCATCGGCGGCCACGGTACTACCCTGGGCGGCGTGATCATCGACAGCGGTAAATTCGACTGGGTGGCTTCCGGCCGGTTCCCCTGGCTGGTAGACCCCAACCCCAGCTACCATGGCATCAGCTTCGCCAAGGACGTGGGCGCGGCCGCTTATGTAACCTACATCCGGACCCTGATCCTGCGGGATACGGGTGCCACCATCTCTCCCTTCAACGCCTTCCTGCTGCTGCAGGGCCTGGAAACCCTGTCTCTGAGGGTGGAACGGCATGTGGAGAATGCCCTGAAGGTTGTTGATTTCCTGGCGAAGGATCCCCATGTGGCCAAGGTCAACCATCCCTCCCTGCCCAATCATCCGGATCATGAACTGTACAAGAAATATTTCCCCAACGGCGGGATCTCCATCTTCACCTTTGAAATCAAGGGCGGCGCAGAAGCAGCCCGGAAATTCATCGATCATCTGAAGATCTTCTCCCTGCTGGCCAATGTGGCTGATGTGAAGAGCCTGGTCATCCATCCGGCTTCCACCACCCATTCTCAGATGAATGAAGAAGAACTGGCTGCTTCCGGCATTACACCGGCCACCATCCGGTTGTCCATCGGTACGGAACATATCGATGATATCATCGACGATCTGAAACAGGCTTTTGCGGCCCTGGATTGATTGTAAAATAAAAAATGGCTGTCGCGTGGAGCGACAGCCATTTTTTATTTTGCAGGCTTGAATACTTTTCGGATGGCAAAGGGGACCCCCAGAGCCAGGATCAGGACCCGCACCAGCTGGTAGGTCAGGATCACGGCCACGTCCTGCTGCATCTCCAGGCCGGACAGGCACATCTCGGCGATACCGCCGGGAGCCAGGGCCAGGAAGGCCGTCAGGGTGGTGAATCCGTAGAGCCGGGACAGGAACAGGGAAAGAAGGGCGCTGGAGATCACCATCAGCAGGGAACCGATCAAAATGTTGGGAATCAGCGTCTTTGTCTTCAGCAGTTTGTCCCGATCCAGCATGGTGCCGATGTACAGGCCGATGTGGAGCTGGGCGAACGCCATGGCCGGCGCCGGGATCCGGGATACGCCGCCCTGCCAGCAGGCAAACAGGGCTGTGGCGATAATGGGCCCCAGCAGCTGGCTGGTGGGCATGTGGCCCTTCTTTGCCAGGTATCGGCCTCCCAGCGCCAGGGGGAAAACCAGCAGCCAGCCCGGATGGAACAGGCTCAGGAAATCCGCCACGCTGGTGTCCCACAGGCTGGGGCCGGTCAGGCGGATGACCTGGCCGCCGAACAGATTCACCGCCAGGAACGGGACACTGACTTCCACTACGAATAGACGGAGGCATTGGGATACCACCACTACATTCTGGTCCGCTTCTTCATAATCTTCCATCAGGACCGTCATGGCAGTTAGGCCGCCGGGCAGGCAGCCCATAATGGAGCTGAGCAGATTGGCGAAGGTATGCCGGTGCATGTAGATGGCCACGGCCACGGACACCGCCAGGGTGAAGAGGGAGGCACCGAAGATGCCCAGGGTTTCCTGGCTCAGTTTGACAAATGTTTCAGGGGTGCAGTTGCTGCCGATGCCATAGCCGGCCACTCCCAGCATGGCATTGCGCCACTGCCTGGGCCAGTGGAAGGAGCTGTCCAGGAAAGCGCTGAGGACGAATCCGGTCAGGATGCCGCCCAGCATATAGGGAATTGGGATACCCAGCTGCCGCAGAAAGAACCCGATCAGGGCGGCTGTCAGGAATGCAGTGATTTTTTTCATGGAAACGCTCCTCTCCAGCAAATTCCCTTCTATTATAAAAAATCCCTGCCATGCTGTAAAATCTTAATAGTATAATAGCGCTATAACAAAAATGATATGGGAGGCAGAATATCATGTTCCACGAAAAATACCTGCGGTATTTCCTGACCGTCTGTGAAGAAAAAAATATCACGGCGGCGGCCCGGAAACTGGAGCTGGCCCAGCCGGCCCTGAGCCGGATCATCCGGGAACTGGAACAGGAGGCGGGACTGCCCCTGCTGGTACGGGAGGCCGGCGGGGTTTATCTGACCCAGGCAGGGGAAATCTATGCCCGATCCGCCCGACAGGTCCTGGCGGCCTATCAGGAAGGACAGCGGGAAATCCACGATATCCGGGATTCCCATACGGGCCAGGTCCGGCTGGGACTTTCCCGAATTTCCAGCGAAGTGCTGCTGCCGGTGATCCTGGAACAGTTCCGGAAACAATATCCTCAGGTGGAACTGCAGCTGACGGAAACCTGGATCCGGGAACTGAATCCCCTGCTTCGCCAGGGAAAGCTGGACCTTTCCCTGACTTATGAGAACACGGATCCGGAACTGGAGTACCAGCCCCTTCTGACGGATCCCATCTATCTGGAGGCGCCGGCTTTCTTTTATGAAAAGCAGGGGAACTGGTCCTATGGCAGCACCAATGTGCTGCCGGATGTATCCCTGCTGGAGCATATGCCCTTCATCTTATTGAAGCCGGGGCGGGGTATGCGGTTCCAGGCAGATTCCCTGTTTCGGGAAGCGGGGCTGCATCCCCGGGTGATCCTGGAAACGGACAGTGTGACCCTGTCCCATCGGCTGGTCCTGGCCAACCAGGGATTCGCACTGATCCCCCGCATGGCCCTGCAGATCCTGCGGAAAAAGAACCGGGCTGTGTTCTATCAGCTGCCGGCATTTCCCCTGCGCCGGACGCTGTATCTGGCCCGCCGCAGGGGTGCCTACCAGACACGGGCCATGGAGGCCCTGGCCCGGCTGATCCGCAGCAACGTGACAGGGAAATAGGCCATCCTGTACCTGCTTCCTTTCACTTCCCTGTGGTACAATAAAACCAGCAAATGGATGGAGGTGTTCTGGATGACATATGGTAAATTGGCTGTTGTGCTGGGACTGTGCCTGGCTCTGGGGCAGACAGCCCTGGCGGCCGACCATCTGGCCGTGGTGGAAAAATCCGGCAAACAGGGGGTCATCGATACGGCAGGAAAGGAAATCCTGCCCCTGCATTATAAAAAAGTGGTCCTGGGGGACCCTAAGGAGGACCCGGTGATCCTTGTCCAGGAGAAGGGCAAATACGGTCTGATGGACCGGGACGGCAGGGTGCTGCTGCCGCCCACCCTGAAGAAAGTCACCGACGGAGGCACCGGATATCTGGGGGGGCAGGCCGGCAGGACCTGGAGCTTTTACAATCTGAAGGGGGAGAAGCTGCCCGGGGACTATGAAGGGGTCCAGGCTTTCAGCGAGGGAATGGCGCCTGTCAAGCTGAAGGGCAAATGGGGCTTTGCCGATACCACCGGAAAAGTGGTGATCCAGCCCCAGTACAAGGAAGTCCATGGCTTCAGCGAAGGGCTGGCTGCGGTCAAAACCGGCAAACAGTGGTTCTACATCCGCAGGGACGGCACCGTGCTGCCCAGTGTCAGTGCCAGAAAAGCCGGGGATTTCCACCAGGGCGTGGCCGTGGTGGACGGCGGCTGGCTCATGGATACCACGGGCAGGCGGTATGCCAAACTGAAGAAGTATGCCTACGTAGGCGACTTCCAGGATAACGGCCTGGCCGAAGTGGGTGTCCGCCGGGCCAGCCACAGCTTCCTGGATTATCTCTCCATCGGCCTGGGCTGGGGAGACGGCTGGGGCTGGGGCGGTCCCTACTGGGGCATCGGTCCCGGCTGGGGTCCCTATTGGGGTGATGTGGGCTATGGGTACCATCATCACCATCACCACGGCTGGGGCTGGGGTGGCGGCATCAGCGTCTCACCGGCCATGGCCATGCCTTCCAACCTGTACCGGGGCTATGTGGACAAGAAGGGGCAGGAAGTGATTCCGCCCAATTACAGCTACGTGTCTCCCTTCTACGGCAAATATGCCCTGTTCCGGGATGAAGGCCACTGGGGCATGCTGGATGAAAAAGGCCGGATCGTGATCCCGGCTGCCTACGATGCCCTGCTGCCCTTCAGCCGGGGACTGGCTCCCTTTGCCTCTGACAAGAAATGGGGCTTCATCGACCCGTCCAACCAGGTGGTGATCGCCAACCGGTTCGAAAGCGTCCAGTCTTTCCTGGAAGACCGGACTACGGCCATGGAAAAGGGCAAGGGTGGTGTCATCGACAGATCCGGCAGGGCCGTGGCTCCCTTCCGGGAAGAACTGCAGCAACTGGGGCCTCTCACGGCGGACAG
This sequence comes from Acidaminococcus timonensis, assembly GCF_900106585.1. NCBI lineage: Bacteria > Bacillati > Bacillota > Negativicutes > Acidaminococcales > Acidaminococcaceae > Acidaminococcus > Acidaminococcus timonensis. The sequence goes on along the minus strand of NZ_FNWH01000005.1, from coordinate 353,398 downwards.
GGCTGCTTTCAAGGACAGCCGTACTAAAAAATGGGGATATATTGATGGAAATGCCCAGGTTGTCATCCCTGCACAATATGATAATGCCGGATTGTTCGATTAAAGTTCATGTTTGACTACAAAAAACTATTGACACCCGTTGCCAATGATGTATAATGTAAACCATACCATTTCAAACAAACACAGGCAATGAACGGGAATGGAATCGTATGAACTTCCAGAGAGCTGGCGTTGGGTGCGAGCCAGTAAGCGATGACGATTCCTCTGGCCCGGGAGCTGCAGAGGCGAAATCCAGTAACTTCTGCCGTCCACAGCGCGTTAGGCTGAATGAGACCCAACATAGGGTGGTACAGCGCTCGTTCGCCCCTATCTGCTTTGCAGCAGGTAGGGGCTTTTTGGTGCACAAGAAAGGAAGTCATACAAATGGGAATGACAAGAACGCAAAAAATCCTGGCCCGCCATGCCGGCCGGCCGGAAGTGGAAGAAGGGGAACTGCTGGTTTCCCAGGTGGATCTGACCCTGGCCAATGATATTACCGGGCCTCCTGCCATCGATGAATTCGATAAAATCGGCCGTCCTGTGTTCAACAAGGATAAGATTGCTTTGGTGCCGGATCATTTCTCTCCTCCCAAGGATATCAAATCGGCCACCCTGTGCAAACACATGCGGGATTTTGCCCGGAAACACCATATCACCAACTATTTTGAAGTGGGACGGATGGGCATCGAACATGCCCTGGTCCCTGACAGCGGCCTGGTGGCACCGGGCGAGCTGGTCATCGGGGCCGATTCCCACACCTGCACCTATGGTGCCGTGAACGCCTTCTCCACCGGGGTGGGCCAGACGGACCTGGGGGCTGCCATGGCCAGCGGACAGACCTGGTTCAAGGTCCCACGGGCCATCAAAGTGGTACTCACCGGCAAGAAACCGGACTACATTTCCGGTAAGGACGTGATCCTGACCCTGATCGGCATGATCGGAGTGGATGGGGCCCTGTATCAGTCCCTGGAATTCTTTGGGGACGGGGTGGGAGAACTGTCCATGGCGGACCGGTTCACCATCTGCAACATGGCCATTGAAGCCGGCGGCAAGAACGGGATCTTCCCGGTGGATGACAAGACCCGGGAATATCTGAAAGAACGGGGCGTCACCCGGAAATGGGAAGCCGTGGAAGCAGATGAAGATGCGGTCTATGCTCGCACCATCACCATCGCCCTGGATCAGCTGGAGCCGACGGTGGCCTATCCCCATCTTCCGGAAAACACCCATCCTGCCGCAGAAGGCAGGGACATTGCCATCGACCAGGTGGTCATCGGTTCCTGCACCAACGGCCGGTACGAAGATCTGGTTTCGGCAGCCCGCATCCTGAAGGGCCGGAAAGTCAACGACCGGGTGCGCTGCATCATCATCCCGGCTACCCAGGAAATTTACAAACGGGCCATGGATAACGGCCTGCTGGACATCTTCATCAACGCCGGTGCCGCCGTATCCACGCCCACCTGCGGACCCTGTCTGGGCGGCTATATGGGCATCCTGGCAGCCGGTGAACGGTGCGTTTCCACCACCAACCGGAACTTCAGAGGCCGGATGGGCCACGTAGACAGCGAAGTGTATCTGGCCAGCCCGCTGACGGCAGCGGCCAGTGCAGTGACCGGCCATATCACGGATCCCAGGGAGGTAATGAAATGAGTAAGGTTTGGCGTTACGGAGACCATGTGGACACGGATGTGATCATCCCTGCCCGCTACCTGAACATCTCCGATTTCAAAGAATTGAGCGAACATGCCATGGAAGATATCGACACCACCTTTGCCCCCAACGTAAAGCCCGGGGACATCATCGTGGCCGGCCGGAACTTCGGCTGCGGCTCCTCCCGGGAGCATGCTCCCATTGTCATCCAGGAAAAGGGCATCCAGTGCATCATTGCCGAAAGCTTTGCCCGGATCTTCTATCGGAATGCCATCAACATCGGGCTGCCGGTGCTGGAAGTGGGTGACGATGCCAAAAAGATCCAGGCCGGGGATACGGTGGATGTGGATCTGGACAAAGGGGAGATCCATGTGGTGAATAAAGGCATCACCATCAAGACCCATCCGCTGCCGGCCTTTGTCCGGAAAATCCAGGAAGCCGGCGGGCTGATCAACTATGTGAAAGGAGAGCATGCCTGATGAAAGTTACCGTATTGGCCGGGGATGGCATCGGTCCTGAGATCACCGATGCCGCCCTTGAAGTCATGAAAAAAACGGCCGATGTGTTTGGCCTGGACATTTCCTATGACCACAAACTCATGGGAGGCTGTGCCTATGACAAGTTCGGAACGCCGCTGCCGGAAGAGACCATTGCCAGTGCCAGGGCGGCGGACGGTGTGCTGTTGGGCGCGGTAGGCGGTCCCAAATGGGATCACATCGAAGATGTGACCAAGCGGCCGGAAAAGGGGCTGCTGGGCATCCGCAAGGCCCTGGGGCTGTACTGCAACCTGCGGCCGGTGCAGGTGCGTCCCTACATGGCCCATCTGTCTCCGCTGAAGACGGAACGGGCAGAAGGCGCCGATCTGGTGATTGTCCGGGAACTGACCGGCGGGATCTACTTCGGAGAACACAAGGAAGCCGCTTTGGTGGATGGGGTGGAAACGGCTTCGGACATTGAAAAATACACCCGTCCTGAAGTGGAACGGATTGCTGTCAAGGCCTTTGAAGCGGCCCGTTTGCGCCGGGGCAAGGTGACCAGCGTGGATAAAGCCAATGTCCTGGGTTCTTCCCGGATGTGGCGGAAAATCGTCACGGAAATCCATGATGAGAAGTATCCGGATGTGGAACTGAACCACTATTATGTGGACAATTGTGCCATGCAGCTGGTGCTGGATCCCAAACAGTTCGATGTGATCCTGACCAACAACATTTTCGGGGATATCCTGTCGGATGAGGCTTCCACCATTGCCGGCAGCATCGGGCTGCTGCCTTCTGCCAGCCTGGGCGATGGAACCGGGCTGTACGAACCCATCCATGGCAGTGCGCCGGACATTGCCGGCAAGGGCATTGCCAACCCGCTGGGGACCATCCTGTCAGCGGCCATGCTGCTGCGGTATTCCCTGAAACAGGAAGCGGCTGCCAAAGCCATTGAAGCGGCAGTGGATGAAGTGATGAAACAGGGCTACCGGACACCGGAGCTGGCCGGCGAAGGACTGACGGTGATCAGTACCTCCGAAATGGGCCATAAGGTGGCGGAAGCGGTAACTCAATAAAGCCACTAGTCTCGAGTCACTAGTCTCTAGCCGATGGTGAAAAATCGCCATCGGCGATTTTTTGAATAAGGAGTAAAAGAATGACAAAATGGGCTGACGGGAAGCAGCGATGCTTCTGGGCCAATCCGAAAAATGAACGGTACATCCGGTACCATGACGAAGAATGGGGCGTACCGGTCCATACGGACCGGAAGCTGTTTGAAATGCTGCTGCTGGAAACCTTCCAGGCCGGGCTTTCCTGGGAATGTGTACTGAATAAGCGGGAGGCCTTCCGGAATGCCTTCGATGGTTTCGACCCGGTGAAGATCGCTGCTTATGAGGAAAGGAAACTGGAGGCCCTGCGCCAGGATCCCGGGATCATCCGGAACAAACTGAAGATCAGGGCGGCCGTGACCAATGCCCGGATCTTCCTGGAACTGGCAGGGCAATGGGGCAGCTTCGACAGGTATCTGTGGCATTTTACAGAAGGGAAGACCCTGCAGGAACACGACGGCCGGACCCATTCGGACCTGTCCGACAACCTGTCCAAAGCATGGAAGAAACTGGGGATGAAGTTCGTGGGCACCACGGTGGTCTATTCCTACCTGCAGGCTGTGGGGGTGGTGGACAGCCACGAGCCCGGCTGCTTCAAGTATCGGGGAAGCCGCTAGCAGCAGCCCCTGGGAGAAGGGTCCTGGAGGCCGGGGAAGGATTCTTTTTGCTGGGCGTCCCCTGCCCAATCTGGGAGTATAATAAAAGGCAGAAAAGGAGGTCATACAATGCAGATCCAACAGATTCGCAATGGTACCAATAAAATCGTTTATGGAGATACAACGTTCCTTCTGGATCCCTATCTGGGAGAAAAGGGGGCCTTGGGGACCCTGGGGGATATTTCCGGCCAGCCCTATAAGACCCCTGATCCGGTGAAAATGCAGCTTCCCATGCCCTTTTATCCCCTTCCGGACCCCATCGGGACGATCCTGGAGCATGTGGATTATTATCTGTTCACCAGCCTGGCTCCGGACCACATCGATCGGGCCGCGGATGGCACGGTGGGCGCTTTGCTGGATAAGAAGATCCCGGCCCTGGTACAGAACGAGACGGATGCAGCGCTCCTGCGGAAATCCGGCTTTGCAGATGTGCGGGTGGTGTCGGAGGAAGGCACCGAGCTGGGGGAGATCACCCTGGTGAAGACGGCCACCTGCCACGGAAAGATCATCCCCACCGGGGATGCCATGGGAGTGGTGCTCCTGAAAGAAGGAGAAAAGGCGCTGTATGTGGCCGGAGATACCATCTGGTACGAGGGGGTACGACAGGTACTCCAGGATTTCAAGCCCCGGGTGGTGATGGTGAATGGTTGCGCAGCTGCGCTGCTGGGATGCGGCCGGCTTTCCATGGATGACGAGGACATCGAGAGCGTATCCCGGAACCTGCCCGATGCCGTGGTGTACGTGACCCATATGGACAACGATGCAGCGGCCTGCATCACCCGTCATGAGATGCGGGGCAGATTGACCAACCGGGGCGTCACCAGCTATATCATGCCCAGGGACGGCCAGACGATCCATTTCTAAAAGGGGCGTGAAAAATACTTTTTCACACACCCGTCACTAGTCACTAGTCAAATAGTCACTAGCTGATGGAAGCCAGCTTACGCTGGCAAAAAAGAGAGCTGTGAAAAAATTGAGCTGACCCCCAATTGTTAGACCAAAAATCTAACAATTGGGGGTTAGTTTTTTTATGGCAAGACACAGCTATGAATTTAAGAAAAAAATAGTACTGGAATACTTGAACAGTGACAAAGGGTGTATTTCTATTTCACGTAAATATGGGATGGCAAGTAGCAGCCAGCTGCTAAAGTGGGCTGCTGCTTACAAGGCATTTGGAGATAATGGTCTGAAGAGATCTCGCTCTCAAAAAATATACTCTTTCAAAGAAAAACTTTCTGTGGTAGAGTCTTACTTAACAAATGAAATCTCATATCAGGAATTGGCAATTCGTGTAGGAATCAACAATCCGTCATTGATTTCCAGATGGGTCAATGAATTTAAAATTGCGGGGCCGGATGCGTTACGGTCACATAAAAAAGGTAGGAAAAAGACTTTGAGCCAATCAAAACCCAAAAAAACAGATACCCAGGTTCAACAACCGATGGTCAACATCAGTGTGGAACATGTCCAGGAGTTAGAGAATGAAAACCTTAAACTCCGAATAGAGAATGCTTTTTTAAAAGAACTGAGGAGACTGCGTTTAGAGGACGAAGCAAAAATGAGAGAGTTGCGAAAATCATCTCCAGTCTCCGAGGATCATTCAAGTTGAAAGACATTCTCTCCTATACGCAAATGCCCAAAGCAACCTATATGTACTGGCAGAAACGGTTTGACCGCGAGAATCCAGACCAGGAAGTAGAGGAGAAAATACAGGAAATCCGCAGCCAGCATAAAGATTATGGATACCGTCGCATGACCGGTGAGCTAAAGAACCAAGGGATTTGCGTGAACAAGAAGAAAGTTCAACGTATCATGCAGAAACTGAGCCTTCAGGTAACATCTTTTACCCGGAAGAGCCGTAAATACAGCTCCTATAAGGGTAAGGTAGGAACCATTGCTCCAAATAGGATACATCGTCGTTTTGAGACGAATATCCCTCACCAGAAGATTACGACCGACACTTCAGAATTCAAATACTATGAAGCAGATTCACAGGGACATTTGACTCTGCGCAAGCTTTATCTGGATCCTTTCCTGGACATGTTCAATAATGAAATCATCAGCTATGGAATAGCCAAATATCCTTCGGCTAACAGCATACTGGAAGCTCAAGCCAAAGCAATCAAAATTACTGCTGATTGTCCGTATCGAAGAACATTTCACTCCGATCAGGGCTGGGCATACCAAATGAAATTCTATACCAAAAGACTAAAAAACGAACGAATTTTTCAGAGCATGTCTCGAAAAGGCAACTGTCATGATAACGCTGTAATGGAAAACTTCTTCGGCTTACTGAAGCAGGAAATATATTACGGAGTGACCTACTACAGCTACAAAGAATTAAAAGGCGCTATCGAACGATACATCAAATACTATAACGAGCAAAGAATCAAGGAAAAACTGGGCTGGAAAAGTCCTGTTCAATACAGGCTTTCCTTGCAGGCAGCATAAAAAAGTAACGAGACGGTAAAAACCATCTCGTTACTAAGGTCTAACTTTTTGGGGTCACATCAAATCGTTCACAGCTCTCTTTTTTATTACATTTTTTTTACTGGAATCAGCCCGCGGGAGAGGGAAATCTGCCCGGTACGGGCGATTTCGATGATCTGGTAGTCCTCCAGCACTTCCAGGAGGGCATCGATGTGATCCTCCCGGCCGGTGAGGCGGAGTACCAGGGATTTTTTCTGTACGTCCACCACCTTGGCGTGGAACAGGTCGGCCAGGTTCGTCAGTTCCTCCCGCACCTGGGGTGTGGGGGCGCTGACCTTGATCATGGCCAGTTCATAGCTCACAAAGGGAGCGTCGTCCAGGTTCACCACCTTGATCACATCGATGAGCTTGGCCAGCTGTTTGATGGCCTGGTCCAGCTCATACCGGTCTTCCACGGAAACGACGATGTTGATCCGGGTTACGTCCGGTTCTTCCGTATAGCCGGCGTTGATGAACTCGATGTTGATGGCACGGCGGCTGATGAGTCCGGCCACATGGGTCAGCACGCCGGGTTTGTTGTCGGCCAGGATGGCCAGATGCTGTCGGATCATTGCTTGTCGCCTCCCGTTACCATTTCATCCAGTTTCTTACCGCCGGGTACCATGGGATACACGTTTTCATCCGGCGGGATGGTCACTTCCAGCAGAGCCGGTCCCTGCTGGGCAAACAGCCGGTCCAGGGCCTCTGCCAGCTGGCTTTCTTTCTCCACGGTCCAGCCGGGAACGCCCATGGAACGGGCAATACCGGCGATGGAGGGCGTGGCGGTCAGGTCGGATTCTGCAAAATGGCCATGGTAGAACATGCCCTGCCACTGGTGCACCATCCCCAGGGTGTTGTTCCGCAGCACCACCGTCTTTACGGCGATACCGTATTTGTGCAGGGTGGCAAATTCCTGGCAGTTCATCATGATGCTGCCATCTCCGGTGACCAGGACCACCGGCCGTCCCGGTTGTCCCACTTTGGCACCCAGGGCAGCGGGCAGGCCGTAGCCCATGGTCCCCAGACCGCCGGAGGAAATGAAATGGCGGGGCTGGTCCACTGGATAGAACTGGGCTGCCCACATCTGGTGCTGGCCCACATCCGTAGCCACAATGGAATCGGAGCCGGCTTTCCGGGCCAGGGCTTCCAGCACCACCTGGGGTGACAGGCCCCGTTCCGAAGAGGGACGGGTGCCTGCCGGGTGACCGGCTTTCAGTTCCTGCAGTTCCTGCCGCCAGGAGACGGTCTGCACCGCCGGGATGGGGGCTGCTTCCAGCTTCTGCCAGAAGGAGGGCAGGGACCAGCGCAAATCACCATTCACGCTGAGATCCGCGTGGACGATCTTGTTGATCTCCACCTGGTCGATGTCGAAATGGACGATCTTTGCTTTGGGGGCAAAATTCTCCACCGATCCGGTGACCCGGTCATCGAACCGGGCTCCCACGGCCAGCAGCAGATCGCATCGGGTGATGGCCATATTGGCCGTCCAGGTACCATGCATGCCGGCCATGCCCAGATTCTCCTCCCAGGTGTCCGGTACGGCGCCCTTGCCCATCAGGGTGTAGACCACCGGGGTGTGGGTGGCTTTCACCAGCTGGCGCAGGGGCTCCGTAGTGCCCGACAGGACCACACCGCCACCTACCATGAGCAGGGGCCGTTTGGCTTCCCGCAGGGCCTCCAGGGCCACTTCCACTTCCTCCTCCCGACCTTTTTCCAGGGGCTGGTAGCCCCGCAGAGAGACGGCTTCCGGATAGACATAGTCGAAGGATGTGTCAAACACATCTTTGGCCACATCCACCAGTACCGGTCCCGGCCGGCCGCTGCGGGCGATGTAGAAGGCCTCCTTCAGCACCCGGGGCAGGTCCTGCACGTCTTTCACCAGGTAATTGTGCTTGGTGATGGGGGTGGTGATCCCGGAAATATCCGCTTCCTGGAAAGAATCCCGTCCAATCAGGTGGGTGGCCACCTGGCCGCTGATCACCACCAGAGGGATGGAGTCGATGTTGGCCGTGGCGATGCCGGTGACCATGTTGCAGACACCGGGGCCGCTGGTGGCAAAACAGACGCCCACCCTGCCGGTGGCCCGGGCATATCCGTCCGCCGCATGGACGGCACCCTGTTCGTGGCCGGTGAGGATATGGGGGAACTTCATCCGGTACAGAGCATCGTACAGGCTCAGTACGGCTCCTCCAGGGTATCCGAAGACGACCTGGACCTGTTCCTTTCGTAAACTTTCAATGACGGCTTCTGCACCGGTGATCTTCATGGTTCCTCCTTTGTGAATGATGGTTGTTGGTTGGATTCATTAAGTAGAAAGGCAATCCCGCAGGATTGCCTTCCTTTGGCTGTAGACTAGTGACTAGAGACTAGTGACTGCTCCCGCCTGCTTACTCGTTCTTGTCGTTTTCATGCAGCCAGGGCATCATGCTGCGCAGTTTTTCGCCCACTTTTTCGATGGGGTGTTCGGCGTGCTGACGGCGCATGGCCAGGAAGTGGGCACGGCCGCCTGCACGGTTTTCCAGCAGCCAGTCTTTGGCGAAGGTACCGTCCTGGATGTCCTTCAGGACCTGTTTCATGGCCGCCTTGGAATCCTGGGTCACCACTTTCGGGCCGGCAGTGTAGTCACCGTATTCAGCCGTATCGGAGATGGATTTCCGCATTTTGGCCATACCGCCTTCGTACATCAGGTCCACGATCAGTTTCATTTCATGGAAGGTTTCGAAATAGGCGATTTCAGGCTGGTAGCCGGCTTCGCACAGGGTTTCGAATCCGTTGGTGATCAGCTGGCAGATGCCGCCGCACAGGACAGCCTGTTCACCGAACAGGTCGGTCTCTGTTTCTTCCTGGAAGGTGGTCTGGATCACACCGGCACGGGTGCCGCCAATGCCTCTGGCATAGGCCAGGGCCAGATCGAAGCACTTGCCCGTGGCATCCTGTTCCACTGCGAATACATCAGGTACACCGCCGCCTTCCACGAAAGTCCGGCGGACCAGATGGCCCGGTCCCTTGGGGGCTACCATGAATACGTCCACATCAGCCGGCGGGACGATCTGTTTGAAATGGACATTGAACCCATGGGCAAAAGCCAGGGCACTGCCGCTTTTCAGGTTGGGAGCGATTTCGGTTTTGTACACATCGGCCTGCTTTTCATCGGGGATCAGGACCATGGTCACATCAGCAGCCGCTACTGCTTCAGCAACGGTTTTTACCTCCAGGCCGGCGGCACGGGCTGTATCGGCGGAATGGCTGCCTTTGTACAGGCCGACGACTACTTTCACGCCGCTTTCTTTCAGGTTCAGGGCATGGGCATGACCCTGGCTGCCATAACCGATGACGGCAACGGTCTTGTCCTTCAGTACGCTCCAGTTAACGTCTTTGTCATAAAATACTTTTGCCATGGGAAACATCTCCTTTGAAAATAGAAATAAAATGGGGGCCGTGGCAGAGGGGGGTTGATCGTATAAAAAAATCCGTCCCTACTGTAAAAATAGGGACGGAAACAGTTCCGCGATACCACCCTGGTTCTCTGGCCATTGCTGGCACAAAGCACTCTGCTACGTACAATCATACGCGTTCCCACTAACGGGGGAAAACCGTCCATGCTTACTGGGGTTTCAGCAGGCTCCTGGGGGAGGATTTTCTTCTGCCTGTTCCTGCTGGCTCGCACCGGCCGCCAGCTCTCTGGAAGAAACGGAGGTAGAATACTCGTTCCCTTCATGGGATTTGCCTTATTCATTTGGGCTTGAAAAGGATGAGGTAAGTATACATTGTACAAGAACCTTTGTCAACAAAATTTTGAATCATATTTTCAAATCGCAATACATAAGCAAGAAAGTGTTACATTTTGAATAACTGATTTGAACAATGGCCTCCGGAGGATAGAAAATCCAGGGCCGGTGAGGAAAAATCTTTTATTTTTTAAACCGGTAGCCTACGCCCCATACGGTCTCGATATAGGTGGGCCTGGTGGTGGACGGTTCGATTTTTTCCCGGATCCGGTTGATGTGGACGGAAACTGTCGCTGTATCTCCCAGGGAAGTTTCACCCCAGATCCGTTCAAACAGGGTTTCTTTGCTGAAGACCACACCGGGATTTTCCGCCAGGAACAGCAGCAGAGCAAATTCCTTGTTGGGCATGGGCACTTCCCGCCCGTCCAGGAAGACCCGGTGCCCATCCCTGTCGATGGTCAGAGCGCCCCGCTGGAACACATGGGGTGCATCCTTCTTGCCGGTCAGCTGCAGGTACCGCTGCAGGTGGGCTTTGACCCGGGCCACCAGTTCGCTGGGACTGAAGGGCTTTACGATGTAGTCATCAGCTCCCAGGCCCAGCCCCCGGATCTTGTCCACGTCCTCCTGCCTGGCGGAGACCAGCAGGATGGGGATGTTCCGTGCCTCCCGCACTTTTCGGCATACCTGGAAACCATCTATGCCGGGCAGCATGATGTCCAGCAGGATCAGATCCACATCAGCCTCCAGGGCCCGTTTTTCGCCCAGGGAACCGTCGCCGACGATTTCCACAGAAAACCCGTTGGCTTCCAGATAATCCCGCTCCAGTTCTGCGATATCCATATCGTCTTCAATGATCAAGATTTTTTGCATCCATATTCTCCTTCCATGGGAATTCCATGGCAATGATCAGTCCCTGGGGCTCATTGGGGAGCGCCCGGATGGTTCCGTCCATGGTTTCTACGATTTTCCGGACCACAGCCAGTCCCAATCCGCTGCCGGCGGCTACATGGCTGCGGGCCCGGTCAGTGCGGTAGAAACTTTCGAAGATCTTGTCCAGCTGGGCAGGGGCTACCCCCTGGCCATCGTCACTGCAACGCAGTTCCACAAAGCCGGGACGGCCTGGAGCAAGGCTCAGGACGACAGAACCTGTGTGGCTTCTCCGGTATTTCCAGCTGTTGCTCAGCAGATTTTCCAGGATCCGGGCGAACTGGTCCCGGTCCAGCTGGATACAGGCCCGGGGCAGGTCGCTGTGGAACGTGACGGAAAGTCCATTCCGATTCCAGTGATCCTGCTGTTCTTCCACATAATCGGCCACGTACTGGCACAGATCCACGGTTTCCCAATGGAAAGGGACCTGATCCAGGTCCAGCTTGGAAAACAGGAACAGGGTCTGGTCCAGTCTGGCCATGCTTTCAACAGTTTCCAGGATCTTGTCCAGGTAGCGCTGCCGTTTTTCCGGAGTATCGGCAATGCCATCCTTGATCCCGGAGGCATAGCCCTGGATCTTGGTGAGGGGCGTGGCCAGGTCATGGGCGATCCCGGCCAGCAGTTCCTTTCGGCTCTGATCATACTGGATCCGCCGTTCCCGGGCCGCTTTCAATTCCGTACGGGCTTTTTCGAAGGCCCGCAGGGTATCGCCGATTTCGTCCCGGCTGTCGGCTCTTACTGGGGTATCCAGGTCTCCCCGGCTGACCTGGGTGGCCACCCGGCGCAGCTTTCCCAGGGGCTTCAGCAGCTGGGTGGCCATGATCCGGGATAGCGCCAGGCCGGCCAGGGCCGCCACCAGCAGGACCAGCAGGAAAGCACCGATGAAGCTGCCCTTGAACAGTTCCTTGGAATGCATGGAGAATGTATCATCTCTTTCTACCAGAGGATCAGCCCCGGCCACATAGACTTCTACACCGGTCCGGAGAGAGCGGTACCGGAAGGCGATCCCTCTTCCTCCCCAGCTGATGGCGCCCCGGCCTTCCGGAGTCTCCGCCTCTGCGGTCCTCCTGATTTCTTCCGGATCCTGGTTTTCTGTCACATAGAAAGGGACGCCGTTCCGGGCCAGCATGACCCGCAGTCCCTGATCCTCCAGGTGGTCACTGACCAGCAGCAGGGGGCGGGGCTTTTTGGGATTGTAGTGGTCGGCCCGGACCCGGAGACGGGTCAGCTCGAACTGGATGGACAGAGTGGGGCCACTTTCCGGCCAGATAAAGGAAAGGACGCTGCTGCGGTTCATGTTTTCCATGCCGAAGATCCAGAAAATCCCCACACTGAGCAGCATAAAGCAGAGAATGGGCGTCAGGATCATCAGATAATTGGCCGCCAGCAGCCGTTTCCGAATGGGAAGATCTTTCCAGCGCATGGTTCCACATTGCCCTGCAGGATCCAGGGCACTCCTTTCTTTTCAATGGTTTTATTATATCATTATTTGGGCAGGTTTCCTGTAAAATTGGAAACAGGTGTTTAATTGTTTACAAATATTTACCTGTTAAACGAATTTTATAAATATACGGGAAAAATCATTGACAAGTGTCCATTGACAGGATAAAATACCTCTAATTCACAATTTCACAGCATACGCCCATGAAGGGAAAGAGTAGTCCAGGAAATCTATGCAGAGACGTGGCGGAGGGTGCAAGCCATGAAGAGGCACTGTACGAAACTGGTCCCGGAGGAGACAGGCTGAACAGGGTTCCAGTAGGCCTGGACGGTATTCCCCGTTATCGGAAACGCGTATGGTTGTACGTAGTGAAGTGCCCCGGGAGCCTTCCGGGGAAACAGGGTGGTACCGCGGATTTTCCGTCCCTTTTGTGGGGCGGTTTTTTTTGTCCAAAACCGGGATCCCGATACCAGGATCCGTTTGAAAAGGAAGGGGCTCAGATACCGGAGTACCGTTGAAAAGGAGCGAGTTTGGACAGAGACAGGAAAAAGAAGGAGGTCCCTGAATGGAAATGACCGGCGCAGAAGCCATCCTTGCATGTTTGAAGGCCGAACAGATCCCTGTGGTCTTTGGGTACCCTGGAGGTGCTGTCCTGGGGCTGTACGATGCCATCTACAAAACGAAATTCCCCCACATCCTTACCGGCCATGAACAGGGGGCCATCCATGCCGCCGACGGCTATGCCCGGGCTACGGGCAAGGTGGGTGTATGCATTGCCACCAGTGGTCCGGGGGTCTGTAATATGGTCACGGGCATTGCCACGGCTCATATGGATTCCATTCCGCTGGTGATCATCAGCGGCCAGGTGGCCACCTCCCTGATTGGCCAGGACGCCTTCCAGGAGGCGGATACGGCGGGCATCACCACCTCCATCACCAAATACAATTATCTGGTGCGGCGGGTGGAGAACCTGCCCCAGGTACTGAAAGAAGCGTTCTACATTGCCCGTACCGGGCGACCGGGACCGGTACTCATCGATATCGTCACCGATGTGTTCGATGCCAGACTGGATTTCAAATACCCGGAAACCGTCCATATGCTGGGCTACCAGGGTGGCCTCCATCCCCGCTATCGTGATGTGGAGCGGGCGGCAGAAGCCCTGTGCCGGGCCCATCGGCCGGTGATCATGGCCGGAGGGGGCGTGATCCTGTCCGAGACGGCACCGGAGCTGACCCGATTGGCGGAAGAAACCGGCATCCCGGTGGTGACCACGTTGATGGGCAAGGGGGCTGTCCCTGACAGTCTGCCCCACAATCTGGGGATGCTGGGCATGCACGGCAGCTATGCGGCCAACCGGGCGGTGGCCGGCTGTGACCTGCTGCTGGCTTTCGGGGTGCGCTTCGATGAACGGTCCACGGCCAAGGCCAGCCTGTTCGCTCCGGCGGCCCGGATTGTCCACTTCAATGTGGAACCGGGGGAAATCAATAAGATCATCCCGGTACAGGTGGCCGTACCAGGGAATCTGCAGGAGTCCCTGCCCCTGCTGCGGAAACTGACAGAACCCTGGGCGGCCCAGTGTCGGGAAAGTGTTGCGCCCTGGCGGGAACAGGCAGAAGAAATGAAAAAAGAAGTGCCTTTTTCGGCCCATTGCTGCAGCGGTGGCATTTCGCCGGAAGCGGTGTTGAAGGAAGCCGCCCGACAGGCCCCGAAGGATACCATTGTGGTCACGGATGTAGGGCAGCACCAGATGTGGGCGGCCCAGTTCTTTCCGACGGATCGGCCCCGTCATTTCCTGACCTCCGGGGGCCTGGGCACCATGGGCTTCGGCCTGCCGGCAGCCCTGGGGGCCAAAGTGGGTGAACCGGACAAAACGGTCCTGCTCATTACCGGGGACGGCAGCATCCTGATGAACTGCCAGGAATTCACCACCCTGCCCACCTACGGGATCCATGTGAAGACCCTGGTCTTGCGCAACGGCCAGCTGGGTATGGTGCGCCAGCTCCAGGGCCTGTTCCGGGGCGGCCGGTATTCCCAGACGAAGCTCATCCACAAGCCATCCATGGCGGGCATCGCCCAAGCCATGGGCATCCCTTCCCGGAGCATTGACAAACCGGAAGAACTGGCAGAGGGCCTGGAGTTCCTGTTCGGGACGGAGGATTCAGCCCTTCTGGAGGTGACCATTCCGGAGGATGAACGGGTGTATCCGGTGGTGCCGGGGAGCAAAGGCCTGGATCAGATGATCCTGGGTCCTGAGGAGACGGAAGGAGGACAACCATGAAATGGCAGCATATCGCCCTTTTGGTCAATAACCGGCCGGGAGTCCTGTCCCATGTGGCAGGGCTGATCGCCCGCCGGAACATCAACATCGAATGCCTGAATGTGGGGTATACGGAAATCCCGGAAATCAGCCGGATCAACCTGGTGGTGGGTGTGGAAAGCCGTTTTCAGCTGGACCAGGCCCTGCACCAGCTGAGCCAGCTCATCGACGTGGTGAAGGTGGTCAATCTGGATGATGCACCCCTGGTCAGTTATGAGCTTACCCTGGTCAAGGTCAGTGCGCCCACGCCCCAGCTGCGGGAGGAACTGACCAATCTGGCCAACCTGTTCCACGCCAAGGTGGTGGACGTGTATCCTGAATCTCTGATTCTGCGGCTGACCGGTGGAACGGATCACATCCAGGCCCTGGAACAGATGCTGAAGCAATATCAGATCCTGGAAATCGCCACCACCGGGCAGATTGCCCTGGGACGGGGACCGAAGACCGTAAAAGGGGATCTGCTGGCAGAGCAGGAGGTCCCGAAAGGAGAAAATCATGAATCAGAATGAAAACCGGGAACCGAGCTATCGGGTCTTTGCCCATCTCACCGTCCTGCGCAGTCTCCGGAAGGATCCGGTGCTGCAGGAGCTGAGCCGGGCGGAGAAACATCCGGAACATGAGCACCATCTGGCCCGGGCCAGGGAGGCCATGCTGGAACAGGCAGAAACCCTGGGACTTTCCGGTGACCTGTGGCAGGGATATTTTCTCCATCTGCTGGCTGAAGGAAACAATCTGGCCGGAGAAGTGGTGGAAGAACAGGGCCAGGCCGGCAGCGGCATCAAGGCGGCTCTGGTGCGGGATCTGGAACAGGTGCAGCCCTTTTTCACCCTGACTGCCGGCCAGGTGTTCGGGGACCGTCTGTATGAGGTTTACCAGCCGGCCCGGGTCCGGAAGGATCCCCTGGAAGAGCGGCTGGGGAAACAACTTGCCGCAGCTACCAGTGCCGCCCAGCAGGCAGAGCTGCTGCTGCAGCATTACCAGCGGTACGGCCGGGGCGAACTGGCCCGGTATGAAGCCTTCTGCCTGGATCGGAAGGGACGGTTCCAGGGGATCCCGGACTTTCCCCATTACGCCTGGGACGACATCCTGGGGTACCAGGACCAGAAGGAACAGCTGCTGGCCAATACCCGGCAGTTCATGGCCGGCCGGGGATGCAATAATGTGCTTTCCACCGGCAGCCGGGGCACCGGGAAATCCACGTCCATCAAAGCCCTGATCCCGTTGTTCAGTGCCCAGGGACTGCGTCTGGTACAGATCAGGCGGGATGAGCTGCATTTGCTGGCCCGGGCCATGGAACGGGCAGGGAAGATCCGCAGCCACCGATTCCTGTTCTTTTTTGACGACCTGTCCTTTGATGAAAATGAAAAGGAGTACAAATACCTGAAAAGTGCCATTGACGGAGGCGCCGCTCCGCAGCCGGACAATGTGCTGCTGTGTGCCACAAGCAACCGGCGCCATCTGTTGAAGGAAACCTGGGCGGAACGCAGCGATGAGCCGGAGGCAGAGGTGTACCGGGAAGATGCGGACAACGAGTCCATCTCGCTGTCGGACCGGTTCGGTCTGATCCTCCATTTCGGGGCGCCCACCCAGCAGGAATACCTGGCCATCATCGACCACGAGCTGCAGAAAGAGGGCGTGAAGCTGCCGCCGGAGGAACTGCGGGTTCTGGGCGTGCGCTGGGAAATGGAACATTCCGGCCGCAACGGCCGTATCGCCAAACAATTCGTCCAGTGGTACCTGGGAAACCACTGAAAAAGGCGCTGTGAAAAAATCATCCACAGCGCCTTTATTTCGCTAGCGTGAGCTGGCTTCCATCGGCTAGTGACTAGAGACTAGTGACTAGTGACGGGGTGTGAAAAAGCATTTTTCACACCCCCCTTTTCTCTTTCAGCCCTTTCGTGCCCATACGGCCCAGCGGCCTCCTTCCCCCACCTTATGCCAGTGGCCCGGCAGGGTCCTGAGGAATTCCTTCTGGCTGCTTCCATCCACCAGGACCAGCATATGGCCCTCTTGGGGCAGATCTTCTATGGCCTGGAAGGGCATCATGTTCTTGGCATTCCAGCTGATCCCATCCGGCCGCATTTCCGCCAGCCGTTCCCGGGTCACCAGGCGGGGAGCGGGGATGCCGCTGTACCAGGTAAAGGAAACGGGGTAACGGCCTCCGTAGACATAGACCGGCACAGAAGGGAGACGGTATACCTTGACGAGCTGGGCCACGTCCCAGGCAGAGGCCTGGCGGCACAGAGGCACGGCCACGGTGTGGGCCAGGACCAGGAAGACCAGGGCCAGCCCGGCGGCCAGCCGTTTGGCCCAGTATTCCGCCTGGAGGGTGTCCAGGCTGGCAGCCAGCCCCATGGCAAGAGGCGGCAGACAGGGAAAGGTGTAGGTGGGGTATTTGGTGGCCATACATTCAAAGAAGAACCAGGTCACAGCAACCCACAGGAAGAGAAACCGCTGGCGGTCATCCAGACTCTGCCAGAAAATATGGCGGTGGAAACGGATCCGCAGGGTTTTTCCGTATTTTTTCCAGAGCCAGGGCAGGCTCAGGCTCCAGGGAAAACAGCCGATGAGGAAAATCAGGAAATAGTACCACCAGGTATTGTTCCGGGGATGTTCGGATACGGTGGCCCGGAGGATGTTGTGGACTCCGATGAACCCTTCCAGGAAGGCACTGCCGTGGAGCTGTACCATGGGACCATACCACAGGGCGGCGATGGACAGGGAAAGAAGGAGGCCCCGGCACAGCTTCATGTGGAACAGGGTATGGCTGTCCCGGTTGCCCAGCAGATACGCCAGGATGATCAGACCGGGGAGCACCAGGCCGATGGGCCCTTTGGTCAGGATGGCGAGACCCGCCAGGAGATAGGCTCCGTAATAGAGCCGGGGCCGCTGCCCGGTCCTGGCCACATAGAACAGCATCAGGGCACCGTCCATGACGACAAAAAGCGTCATGTCGGTGATGACAGCCTTGGCCAGGTAGAAATATTCCACTGTGGTGGCCATGATGAGGCCGCTGAGGAAACCAGTTTTGCGATTATACAGTTTCTGGGCAAACCAGTAGGTCTGGAGGACTCCGATGGTGCCGAAGACCGCGGGAAAGAAACGGGCTGCAAAGGGTGTTTCCCCGAAGAGCCGGAAGGCTGCCAACAGCTCTCCGTAGAACAGCCAGGGTTTGTCATACCAGTAGTTTCCGTAGATCCGGGGTGACAGCCAGTCCCCGGAAGCCAGCATTTCTCCGGCAGTCAGGGCATAGTTGGATTCCACCGGGTCCGTGATCAGAAGCTGTCCGTTGGCGGAAAAGAACAGCAGCAGGCTCAGCAGGCCCAACAGAAAGGCGGGCCAGTGCCGGTGATAGAATTTCAGCAGCGGACTGCGGTCATTTTCCCAGTATTCCATCTTCCATCCTCCCCTGTTTCAGTTGTCACCAGTATAAGGAAGAACCTTAAAGAAAGAATAAACAGAATGGAAGAAATGATTAAAAATTTTCTATGGAAACCTGTACTAAAGTACAGTGCGAACAGGTGTCAATTCAGGTTCTATAATAAATGTTGGGGTCTTGTGGACACTCCTGTTCACAAGACCCCTTGTCTTACGATAAAATAAAGACATATCTAAGCTACATTTCACCTCAACCACCACGAAGAACTGAAAGGAGAATAGATATGTCTTTCTTTCATTTTATCGAAAAAAGCTTCCATTGGGAAGAGGGTTCCATAAAAGAATTTGAAAAATTGGGATCCAGCCTCCTCCTTTACGTGGAATTCACTTCTACAGCTTCTCGTTGCCCCTACTGTCATCATAAAATTCTTCATATTAAGGACTATCGGGACCAAAAAGTCCTCTTAGGGCACTGGAACACCCATCCTGTTTCTGCTATTGTTCATAAAAGAAGATTTTTTTGCCCTTGCTGCCATAAGACATTTTATGAAAAAATTCCTGGCGTCGAGCATTACCAGCGGCGTTCTAACGATGTAAAGAACAGCATCATCCAAGCCTGTTCTGAACTGGCGAGCTTTAAAGCTATTGCCAGAAGCCATGGTGTCTCTGTTTCCACCGTAATCCGGTATTTTGATGGACTTACTTTTAAAAGGCCTCTCCATCTGCCTGAAGTTCTTTCTTTAGACGAATTTCGTGGGAACGCTCATGGGCAAAGATACCAGGTCGCTGTGAATGACCCTCAGCGTCATGAAACTCTCGATATTTTGCCAAAGAGGACAGCGCTGGAATTGATTCGTTATTTTAGCCAATTTTCAAGAGCAGAGCGATTGAAAGTAAAATTTGTCGTAATGGACCTTTCGTCACTTTTCCGCAAGGTCATCAGAGCGATGTTTCCTGGTGCAACAATTATTGGTGACCGATTCCACATACAGAGACTGGTCATTTGGGCGCTTGAACGGGTTAGGAAAAATGTACAAAAGTTATTCGACGAAAAAAGAATTTATTTCAAGAGAAACAAACATATCTTGAACAAGAGGGGTGATCGTCTGACAGAAGAAGAACTGGCCAGCCTTCGGGAAATCTTGAAGCAGTCTTCAGAATTACAGAGAGCCTATGCCTTAAAAGAGGCATTCTTTAAGGTGTTTTCTATGAAAGAACGGTCTGCTGTTGCTTCATTCTTATCTCGTTGGTTATCATTAGTCGAAGAAAGTGGGGTTGAAGAATTCAAGAGTGTTATAAAGACGTTCACTGATTGGAAGACAGAGATTTTGGAAGGATTGAGTCAAGCGTATTCGAATGGTTTTACGGAAGGAATGAACAATAAGATTAAGGTGTTAAAGAGAGTAGCATTTGGTTTTCGCAACTTTGAACGATTCCGTTCTCGGATTTTACTGCTTTCGATGGTGAAATTAAAATAAAAACAGACGTGAGCAAAAATCGCTCACGTCCGTGTGTGGTAGATGAATTGGAGCTTACCCCAACATTTGACAAAGAACCTCAATTCATGCTATAATCAATAAAACCCAACAGAAGAAAAGAAAGGAGAAAGGAAACAACTCAAAATTAACAGAAAATTCCGCGAACAATACCATCTTCCACAGGAAAAGAAAGAAGGATAGAAGCCAGGAGGTGGCCTGTATGAACAGAATTTTCAAGGTTGTATGGAACAAGGCAAGAAACAGCTGGATGGTGGGATCGGAACTGATTTCCGCCTGCTCCGGCTGCCATCCATTATTTCAGTGTGAAGCCGGAAAATGGCAATCGGGACAAGAATTACTTCAATGACGGCGCTGTCGGGACCGATTCCCTGGCCGTCGGCGCCGGGGCTCATGCGGATGGAACCATGGGGGCTACGGCCCTGGGCAATGATGCCTACGCAGAGGGAGAACGGGCGCTGGCCATCGGGAGCGGCTCCCGGGCCATTGGGCTGGACGCCATTGCCATCGGTACGGGAAGCCAGGGGGAAGCCAATGGGACCAATGCCATCGCCATCGGGGAACAGACCCTTGCCAGAGGCATGTATACCACGGCTGTGGGAAGCTATTCCGAAGCCACCGCCCAAGGGGCCGTGGCCCTGGGCCAGCAGGCCAAGAGCAAAGGAGAAATCAGCACCAGCATCGGCATCATGGCCAATGGCATGGGCGAAGGCGGAACGGCCGGGGATCATTCCACGGCCGTAGGGGCCTATTCTGAATCTTCCGGAGTGGCTTCCACCGCCCTGGGTGGTTTCAGCAAAGCCACTGAAAAATTTGCCACTTCCCTGGGTTATGCCAGCGAATCTGGCCTTCGGGGCACGGCCGTAGGGGCTGCCAGCCAGGTCACGGGAGAAGGTGGTACGGCGGCAGGGTTCTTGAGCAGCGCTTCTGCTCCGGGATCCGTGGCGCTGGGTATGAGTTCCGTGGCTGACCGGGAAGCAGGCTGGCAGGGATACCATCCGGTGTATGGCCAGATGCAGGACGTTTCTCCTGCCTGGCAGTCCTCCTGGGGGGCAGTTTCTGTAGGGGCCGGACCTTCCCAGGATGAAGATGGCCGGACGATTCCCCAGCGGACACGGCAGATCATCAACCTGGCCGCCGGGACGGAAGATACGGACGCTGTGAACGTGGCCCAGCTGAAGGAAGCCATGAGCGATGCCCGGATCTCCATCCATGCCGGTGAAGGGATCATTGTGGAAAAAATGGGAACGGAGTACACGATTAAGGCCAATCTGAACGGATTGAGCAACGAACACGGAACGGTACACATCCTGTCCAATCCGGAAGAATTCCCTGATAATCGGGAGCAGCCGGATGCGTCTCCCGATCAGCCTCATCCAGTCCCCAGACCGGCTCCCCGGCGGGTGGCGGCAGAACAGCCGGAAGTGGAGGACGGCGGACCGGTCCATGTAGGCTATGTGTCCAATGAAGTGGAGTTTGCCACGGATGATGGGAATACGGCCCGGCTCAACGACGGAGGGACTGTCAATGTACTGGGCGGGGACAATATCCATACGGCTTCCAGCTCTACTACAAATGACAATGGCCAAACCGTGGGTAATATCCATATCCATCTGGACAAGGATATCCGGGTAGACAGCGTGAGCATCGGGGAAAAGGGTCCGGTGTTGAATGGAAAGGGCATGGATATGAAGGGGTTGTCCATTACCGGACTGGCACCGGGAGAAGTGTCGGCCACTTCCATGGATGCCGTGAACGGCAGCCAGCTCCACGCCACCAACCAGATGGTCCAGGAGAACCGGCAGAACATCACCCAGCTGGGGAATTCCCTGAACAAGCTGGACGCTCGGGTGAACCGGGTGGGAGCCGGAGCAGCCGCACTGGCAGCTCTCCAGCCACTGGATTTTGACCCCGATGACAAATGGGACTTCGCCGCCGGGTACGGAAATTATGCCGGTGCCCATGCGGTAGCCATCGGAGCCTACTACCGGCCGACGGAAGATATGATGTTCAGTGTGGGCGGCTCCTTCGGCGGAGGAGAAAATATGGTGAACGCCGGAGTGACCTTCAAACTGGGCCAGGGGAACCATGTGACCACTTCCCGGGTGGCCATGGCCAAAGAAATCAGCCTCCTGCGCAGCAATGTGGATGAACTGAAAGCCATCGTCAGCCGCCAGAGTGCCCTGATCGATCAGCTGACAGCCAAAGGACGGTAAGGAAAAAGGCGCTGTGAAAAATCATTCACAGCGCCTTTATTTCGCTAGCGTCAGCTGGCTTCCATCGGCTAGTGACTAGAGACTAGTGACTAGTGACGGGGTGTGAAAAAGCATTGTTCACACCCCCTTTTTTATGCATCTTCCCAGACCTTTTCTGCGATGGAACGGATCAGCCGGAGCTTGGCCCACTGTTCTTTTTCCGTCAGCAGGTTGCCTTCCTCGGTGGAGGAGAACCCGCACTGGGGGCTCAGGCACAGCTGGTCCAGGGGCACATACTTTTCGGCTTCGTGGATCCGGGCGATGATGTCTTCTTCTTTTTCCAGTTCCGGGGTCTTGGAAGTCACCAGGCCCAGCACCACCTGCTGGTTTTTGATGTGGCGCAGGGGTTCGAAACCGCCGGCCCGGTCGCTGTCGTATT
Source organism: Acidaminococcus timonensis (assembly GCF_900106585.1). Classification (NCBI taxonomy): domain Bacteria; kingdom Bacillati; phylum Bacillota; class Negativicutes; order Acidaminococcales; family Acidaminococcaceae; genus Acidaminococcus; species Acidaminococcus timonensis. The sequence goes on along the minus strand of NZ_FNWH01000005.1, from coordinate 331,078 downwards.
CCAGGAAAAATCCGTCCACGTTACAGTGGCCGAACAGGGTCTCGGCTATCGGCTCGTAACCGCCGCTGGAGAACCAGGTGGAGCGGAAGTTGCCCCGGCAGATGTGCATGGTGATGGTCATGTCATCGGGTTTGGCTTCTAGGGCCCGGTTGATCATGGCTACATAGTGCTTGGCCAGTTCGTCCAGGTCGAAGCCCCGTTCTGCGTAGGCCTTCCGTTTATCGGCGTCGCAGAATTCACCCCAGCTGGTGTCATCCAGCTGCAGGTACCGGCAGCCGGCGGCGTAGAAAGCCTTGATGGCGTGCTGGTAGGCGATGGCGATGTCGTGGAACAGCCGGTTCTGGTCCTGGTACTGGGGAATGGGTTCATAGTGCTTTTCCCGGACGCAGCAGATCAGGTGCAGCATGCTGGGGGAGGGGATGGTCATCTTCACCAGGGTGTCCTTGCAGGCGATTTTCTGCAGGGCCTTGAAATGGTCCAGGAACGGGTGGCTGCCGAAATCCACCAGGCCGGTGATCCTGGCGGTGCGAGCCTTGGGCTGGGCGCCTTTGAAGTGGACGGACCAGTTTTCGGCAGAGATCTCCGTGACGCCCTGCAGTTCGGTCAAAAAGTCCAGGTGCCAGTAGCGGCGGCGGAATTCCCCGTCGGTGACGGCGTGGAGGCCCACTTCTTTTTCTTTGGCCACCAGGTCGGCGATGGCGGCATCTTCAGCGGCCTTTAGTTCATCGGCCGTGATCTTGCCGGCAGCGAATTCGTCCCGTTTTTCTTTCAGGGCAGCCGGACGCAGGAAGCTGCCAACGATATCATAGCGGAAGGGGGGTCTATTTTTTACAGTCATGATATTCATTCCTTTCAATGGGTATTTCAGAGGTCTTTTGAAAAAGTATGGCCTTAGGATACCATAAAGGTAGGGATTGGGCTAATACCGAAAAAGTAGCGATAGCCATAGCTTGAACGCATAACAAAAAGAGAGCACCGCAGTTGCGGTGTGATGTGACCCCAAAAAGTTAGACCTTAGTAACGAGATGGTTTTTACCGTCTCGTTACTTTTTTATGCTGCCTGCAAGGAAAGCCTGTATTGAACAGGACTTTTCCAGCCCAGTTTTTCCTTGATTCTTTGCTCGTTATAGTATTTGATGTATCGTTCGATAGCGCCTTTTAATTCTTTGTAGCTGTAGTAGGTCACTCCGTAATATATTTCCTGCTTCAGTAAGCCGAAGAAGTTTTCCATTACAGCGTTATCATGACAGTTGCCTTTTCGAGACATGCTCTGAAAAATTCGTTCGTTTTTTAGTCTTTTGGTATAGAATTTCATTTGGTATGCCCAGCCCTGATCGGAGTGAAATGTTCTTCGATACGGACAATCAGCAGTAATTTTGATTGCTTTGGCTTGAGCTTCCAGTATGCTGTTAGCCGAAGGATATTTGGCTATTCCATAGCTGATGATTTCATTATTGAACATGTCCAGGAAAGGATCCAGATAAAGCTTGCGCAGAGTCAAATGTCCCTGTGAATCTGCTTCATAGTATTTGAATTCTGAAGTGTCGGTCGTAATCTTCTGGTGAGGGATATTCGTCTCAAAACGACGATGTATCCTATTTGGAGCAATGGTTCCTACCTTACCCTTATAGGAGCTGTATTTACGGCTCTTCCGGGTAAAAGATGTTACCTGAAGGCTCAGTTTCTGCATGATACGTTGAACTTTCTTCTTGTTCACGCAAATCCCTTGGTTCTTTAGCTCACCGGTCATGCGACGGTATCCATAATCTTTATGCTGGCTGCGGATTTCCTGTATTTTCTCCTCTACTTCCTGGTCTGGATTCTCGCGGTCAAACCGTTTCTGCCAGTACATATAGGTTGCTTTGGGCATTTGCGTATAGGAGAGAATGTCTTTCAACTTGAATGATCCTCGGAGACTGGAGATGATTTTCGCAACTCTCTCATTTTTGCTTCGTCCTCTAAACGCAGTCTCCTCAGTTCTTTTAAAAAAGCATTCTCTATTCGGAGTTTAAGGTTTTCATTCTCTAACTCCTGGACATGTTCCACACTGATGTTGACCATCGGTTGTTGAACCTGGGTATCTGTTTTTTTGGGTTTTGATTGGCTCAAAGTCTTTTTCCTACCTTTTTTATGTGACCGTAACGCATCCGGCCCCGCAATTTTAAATTCATTGACCCATCTGGAAATCAATGACGGATTGTTGATTCCTACACGAATTGCCAATTCCTGATATGAGATTTCATTTGTTAAGTAAGACTCTACCACAGAAAGTTTTTCTTTGAAAGAGTATATTTTTTGAGAGCGAGATCTCTTCAGACCATTATCTCCAAATGCCTTGTAAGCAGCAGCCCACTTTAGCAGCTGGCTGCTACTTGCCATCCCATATTTACGTGAAATAGAAATACACCCTTTGTCACTGTTCAAGTATTCCAGTACTATTTTTTTCTTAAATTCATAGCTGTGTCTTGCCATAAAAAAACTAACCCCCAATTGTTAGATTTTTGGTCTAACAATTGGGGGTCAGCTCAGTGCTCTCGCGTAACAGGCCAGGGGCCCTGTTTAAATCATGATTTCCCGGCGGGCCAGGTTTTCGTCGAAGAAGCCTTCCTTCTTCTTTTCGGCCCTGGCTTTGGGCTGGGGTACGCCGGAGGTCTGGATGTTCTCCACGAACAGCAGCAGCCGGTTGGCTACGTTGGCGTCGCTGACGCTGCTGTCGAAGTCCAGGCTCAGCAGGTTCAGCTGGGGATACAGGGCCTTGACCTTCTTTTCGATGCCCTTGGAGATGATGTGGTTGGCGATACAGCCGAAGGGCTGCAGGCTCATCACATTGTTGATGCCGTGTTTGGCGAAGTTCACGATTTCCGCCGGCAGCAGCCAGCCTTCGCCGAACTGGGCAGCCATGTTGATGATGGCCTTGCCCTCATTGGCCAGGTCGAAGATATCCTCGATGGGGGTGAAGTAGGAGAACTGTTCCCCGATCTCATTGAATTTCTTGATCTGTTTGGTGACCCACATGTAAATGACATCCACAATGACATTGGGGATATGGTGCCGTTCCAGACCGAATTTCCGGTTGGTGATCCGGTTCACGAACGCCTGCATGAAGAACGGAGTCAGGAGCGGAGGCATTACTTCGATGCCGTGCTCCATGAGCCAGCCGGTCACGTTCTTGTGGGCAAAGGCATTGAACTTCAGGTAGATTTCGCCCACGATCCCCACCTGGGGCAGGTGCACATCCGGCTTGGCCAGAGCGTTGAATTCCGACGCGGCTTCCTTCAGCAGTTTCAGCAGGCCGTTGGAGTTGTTGGCTTCGATCTCTTTCTTGGCCAGTTCCAGATATTTGTCCTTCAGCTCCTGGGCCTTGCCCTTTACTGTCTCCCGTACTACGGAAGCATTGAAGAATTTGGACAGGCAGTCAGAGAACAGGACGGTAGAAATGGTGATCTTGGCGATCTTCAGCCAATTGATTTCGAACCCGGGCTGGTCGTTCTGGATATTCTTGCTGGTGGCCAGGGAAATCACCGGAGTATCCTTGAAGCCGGCTGCGATCAGGGCATGCTTGATCAGGCCGAAGTAGTTGGACGCCCGGCACTGGCCGCCGGTCTGGGTGATGGCCACGGCGGTCTTTTTGGGGTCATATTTGCCGGACTGCAGGGCCCGGATGAAGTCGCCCACCACCAGGGTGGCCGGGTAGCAGACTTCGTTGTTGGCATATTTCAGGCCCAGGTCCGCCGTCTGCATGGTGCTTTCCGGCAGGGTCACCACATGGTACCCGATATTCTTCAGGACGGAGGGAATCAGGGGCGAAATGAACGGGGTGAAGAACGGAGACAGGATGGTGTAATCCTTCATGCTCTTCTCGAAGCGGGGCGGCTGTACGAAGGGTTCTTCCTTGGGTTTGGCATCCCTGTTGTAGCGGATGCTGTCCACCATGGAGCGGACCCGCAGCTTCAGGGATCCGATGTTGGACACATCGTCGATCTTCAGCAGGGTCAGGGCCTTGCCGTGGCGCTGGAGGATGCCCCGTACCTCGTCCTGGAGGAAGGCATCCGGGCCGCAGCCGAAGGAGGTCATTTCCATGAAGTGCACGGAGTTGTCCTGGCGGGCCACCCAGTCAGCGGCCTTGGAGATCCGGTTGATGTAGGCCCACTGGCGCACCAGATAGGAATCGTCCACGGTGATGGAACTGTCGTCCCGCACCAGGTCTTCGTTGATCACGTTGATGCCCATGGCCGCAATGGATTCGCTGAGCTTGTGCTGGATCAGCGGGTCCGTATGGTAGGGCCGGCCGGCCAGCAGGATGGTCAGCTGATGGTTCTTCCGGCTGTCTGCCAGGATTTCCTCGTTTTTGGCCTTGATGGCCTTGCCGTATTCATCCTGGGCTTTGAGGGCCGCTTTCAGGGCCTTGTCGGCGGTGAACCGGTCGAAACCGATGTAGCTCAGGTATTTCCGGATCTGCTTCTTCAGCAGGTTCGGATCCTGGAAGTTGATGGGCGGGGAATCGATGGGAATGTCCGTATCCACCACGCTCTTGATCACGTCGGAATACCCGGAGACCACCGGGCAGTTGTAGCTGTTCAGCTGCCGCTTGTCGTCCTGCCGTTCGTAGATCACGTAGGGCATGAAGATCCGGTTCACCCGCTTGCGGATCAGGTCATTGATATGTCCGTGGACCAGCTTGGCCGGGAAGCAGATGTTGTCGCTCATCACATCGTGGATGCCGCCTTCGTAGTTCTTGAAGGTGGAGGGATCGGACAGCTGCACTTTCAGGCCGCAGGTGGTGAACAGGGCATGCCAGAAAGGATAGTCTTCATACATGTTCAGGCAGCGGGGGATGCCGATGGTCCGCTTGGCATCCTCATTCACCGGCCGGTCGAACAGCAGCCGGTATTTGTAGTCATAGATGTTTTCCCCGGGCTTCTGGTCTTCCCCGTTGTTGGTGAAGAACTTTTCGCATTTGTTGCCGGAAAAGTACACTCTGCCGTTGCTGAAATTGTATTTCTTGATCAGGCAGTTGTTTTCACAGCCGTGGCACTGGAGCTGGCTGTCAGTATAGTTGGCCACATGGATCATCTCGTCCAGGGTCACTTCCCCTTCGGCCCGGCTCCGGGCGAACAGGGCGCAGCCATAGGCTCCCATGATCTCGGGGATGTTGCTGCGGTGTACAGTGGTGCCGGTGAGCAGTTCGAAGGCCCGGACCACGGCATCGTTCTTCATGGTACCGCCCTGGAGCACGATATCCGTGCCCAGTTCGTGGGTGTTCTGCAGCTTCAGTACCTTGTACAGGCAGTTCTTGATGACGGAATAGGCCAAACCGGCGGAGATGTCGGCGATGGTGACTCCTTCCCGCAGGCTCTGCTTCACCTTGGAGTTCATGAACACGGTGCAGCGGGTACCCAGGTCGCAGGGTTCCTTGGCTTCGCAGGCCAGCTTGGCAAAATCACTGACACTGTAGTTCAGGCCCTTGGCAAAGGTTTCCAGGAAAGTACCGCAGCCGGAGGAACAGGATTCGTTCAGTTCCATCCGGTTCAGCACACCGTGGTCCACAAAAATGGCCTTCATATCCTGTCCGCCGATATCCAGGATGAAAGAGACATCCTTGTTGATTTTCCGGGCGGCCAGGTAGTGGGCGATGGTCTCGATGATGCCGGTCTTCAGGCCGAAGGCAGCCTTGATCAGATCTTCCCCGTAGCCTGTGGAGCAGCTGCCCAGGATTTTGGGGTTGGCCCCCACTTTCAGGCATTCTGCGTAGAAGGCCTCGAAGGCCTCCTGGACGGCACCGATGGGGTTGCCGTTGTTGGGACCGTAATGGGTGAACAGGATCTCGTCTTTGGGATTGGTGACCACCAGCTTGGTGGTGGTGGAACCGGAGTCGATGCCCACGTACACTTCGTCCGTATCTGCCGTCAGGGGAGTCAGCTGGATGAAGTCTGCTTCCTTGGCCTTTTTCCAGGCCGCATAGTCCTCCGGCGACTGGAAGATGGGAGGCAGTACATCATCGGTCCGGACGGATACCCTGGGAGCGCTTTCCAGCTTTTCAATGAGCTGATCGAAGCTGATGGAGGGGGCATCGGACGCGCTGAGGGCCGTGCCGTAGGCCGGAATCAGGTTGGCGTTCTCCGGAACGATGAAGTTCACATAGGGAATCTGCAGGCAATCCATCAGGGCCTTGCGCAGGGCCGGCATGAAGGTCAGCGGGCCGCCGCACAGCAGGACCTTGGGTTCGATGGTACAGCCATGGCTCAACGTGGCGATCACCTGGACTGCCACCGCATGGAAAATGGAGATGGCGATGTCTTCCCGGCTCACGTTCTTGGCCAGCAGGTTCTGGATGTCCGTCTTGGCGAATACACCGCAGCGGGAGGCAATGTAATGGACGTGTTTGGCTTTTTCTGCCAGCCCGTTCAGTTGTTCGATGGGAATCCCCAGCAGGACGGCCATCTGATCCAGGAAAGCCCCGGTACCGCCGGCGCAGTTGCCGTTCATGCGCAGGTCGCAGCTGCCATCCTTTTTAATGTAGACAATCTTGGCGTCTTCGCCGCCGATGTCGATCAGGGTTGCAGCTTCCGGATATTTGGTTTTCACGAACTTGGTGGCCGCGATCACTTCCTGCACAAAAGGCAGGTCGAATTTCTCTGCAACGCCCATGCCCACCGATCCGGTGATCTTCAGTTTCAGGCTGGCGCCGCCGATCTGGGAACGGAGATTCTTCAGTTCTTCCCTCAGGACGCCGGCCACATTGGCCTGGTGCCGTTTGTACCGGGAGAATACCATATGGGAATGGTTGTCCAGCACCACGATCTTACAGGTGGTGGATCCGATGTCTAAACCTACACGATACGTACTCATAATGCACCTCATTCTAAAGTGTATATCATTATAGCACAATTGAAGTAAAAATCCAGTTGCAGGGGCAACCGAAAGAAGCAGATAGGCTACAATACCCGCAAAAAAACAAAGAAAGCGGGAGAAAAAATAAATTTATTCCCAAAAAAGAATTCTTATTGTTTGCCCGGGAGTCCTTTTATTTCCGGAAGGATAGAAGGAAAGTGGCCTAAAGCAGGAAAAATATGATAAAATAATACGATTATAGTCAATGACAAGGGCCGGAGCAGCCCAGGTGGGGATTCCGGTTTCAGATACAAGATAAAGGATGGATGGCATGGCGCAGCAAGAACAGACTTCCGCAAACAGCAAAACCAAGAAATTCCTGAAAGGGACCATGATCCTGACCATTTCCAGCATTGTGGTCAAGGTGATCGGCGCCCTGAACTGGGTGATCCTGTCCCGGGTCATGGGGGGCGAAGGCATCGGCCTGTACCAGATGGGGTTCCCCATCTACCTGATGGCCATCACCGTGTCCTCTGCCGGCATCCCGGTGGCCATTTCCATTGTCACCGCGGAAAAGGTGGCCAAAAAGGATTACGGAGGCGCCCAGCACGTATTCAAAGTGTCTCTGTGGATGATGCTGGCCACGGGCCTGCTGTTTACAGGGGCCCTGCTGGCCCTGGCACACGTTTTGGTGGAATCCGGGTTCATTCCGGACCCCCGGGCTTATTATTCCATCATCGCCCTGGCACCTGCCGTGTTCTTTGTGACCTTCCTGTCCAGTTTCCGGGGATATTTCCAGGGCTGGCAGATCATGACCCCTACCGCCTGCTCGGAAATCACGGAGCAGCTGATCCGGGTGGTGACCATGATCGCCTTCTCCTATCTGCTGCTGCCCTACGGCCTGACCTATGCGGCTGCCGGGGCCAGCATGGGGGCCGGCGCCGGGGCCTTCTGCGGCCTTCTGGTCCTGCTGGGGTTCTACCGGAAACTGAAGCATAAGTTCTTCCCCCAGGGGGAAGAGAACGTGCCGCCTCAGGAACCGGAACCGGCCGGCAAGATCATCAAACGGCTGATCATGCTGGCTCTGCCCGTTTCCATGGCCAGCCTGATGCTGCCCATCGTGTCCAATCTGGATATGGTCATCGTGCCCCGCCGGCTCATGGCCGGTGGCTGGTCCATGTCGGAGGCCACCACCCTGTTCGGGTACCTGACAGGGATGGCCGTGCCTCTGGTGAATATGTCCACCATTTTGACGGCGGCCCTTTCCATCAGCCTGGTGCCTGCCATCAGCGAATCCCGGACCCTGGAGGATACGGAGGGGATCCGGGAGAAAGTGGCGGCGGCCTTTTCCGTGGCGGCTGTGATCACCATTCCCTGCAGCATCGGTCTCCATGTGCTGGGGGGACGGGTGGCGGCCCTGATCTATAATGCCCCCAAGGCCGGGCCTTCCATCGAGACCATGAGCTGGGCCATTTTCCTCCTGGGGCTGCACCAGGTAAGTACGGGCATCCTGCAGGGCCTGGGCAAGACCAAGATCCCGGTGTTCAACATGATCATCGCGGCGGCTTCCAAGGTGTTCCTGAACTGGAACCTGACGCCCACCATGGGCATCGTGGGGTCCAGCTGGGCCACGGTGGCGGATATCGGCATTGCGGCCATCCTGAACCTGTTCTTCATCAAGAAATATACAGGCTTCTCTCTGGAGCTGAAGCAGCTGGTGAAGACGGCCGTGGCAGCGGTGGCCATGGGAGCTGCAGTGAAGGGCTTTTTGGCCCTGGTGCCCAACTGGGGCGCCTGGAGCATCCTGGGGGGCATGGCCGTGGCCATCCCTGTGTACGCCCTGTTGCTGCTGGTCCTGAAGACCATGCCGGAAGATGAACTGGCCCAGATTCCTTTTGTGGGACGGCGCATGGTACGGCTGGGACATCAATTGAAATTGTTGTAAAAAAAGCGGTTGTGAAAAATCACAACCGCTTTTTTTACGGATTGAAATGCTCCTCCAGGGCGTCCAGCAAGGCCATTACGTGGGGGCGGTCTTCCTCCTGGCGCCAGCAGAGGTACACCTGGTGCAGCGGGGTGACCTCCTTCAGAGGAAAAGCGGTGAAGCCTCGGCCGGTCATGGCTCTGGCCACGGAGCAAGGGACGATCATCCAGTCCTCCGGGGCCTGGAAATACTTTTCGGCGGTGGGGGTGCTGTTCACCCGGATCTTGCTGTCCAGGATCCGCCAGTGGGTATCATGCCAGGCGCGGAACCCGTCTGTAAAGCTCTGGAAGATTTCCTGCCGGGCATCCAGCTCCCTGACAGAAAGCTCCTTTTTTCCGCGGAAGCGCCCCGGGTCCTTCATGACCACCTGAAAATATTCATCATAGAGCAGCTGGCTGACCAGGCCATGCCCGGTATAGGGAATCTGGACAACCCCCAGATCCAACAGTCCTTCCAGCAGCAGCTCCCGGATCTCGTGGCTGTGGTGATCCTCCAGGGTCAGGCTGAACCGGGGATGGGTCACCAGGAAGCATTCCAGGAAATCGGACAGGAAGGCCTCTTGGACGCTGCGCATGCAGCCCAGCCGAAGGAAGAACCGTTCCTGTTCTTCCTTCAGGGCCCGGCTTTCTTCATACAGTTCCAGCATGCGGGTGGCCAGCACCAGGAACTTTTCGCCCCGGCTGGTGAGCTCTGCCTGCTGCCGTCCCTTGCTGCGGACCAGCAGGGGATAGCCCAGTTCTTCCTCCAGCTGGGCCAGCCGCTTGCTCAGGGTGGACTGGGTCAAAAAGAAGGCTTGGGCAGTCTGGGTCATATTCCGGGTGCGGCACAGGTCACGGAACAGGAGGAGGGTGGATGTATCCATGGGAATCGCCTCTCTTTAAATATTCTCATAAAGAATATTATAAAGTTGAAACAATCATTTTACAACTGTTTCCTCCTGCTTTATACTGAAGGCGTCAAAGGGAAGAGCCCTTTGAAAGAGCAATGCACGGAATGGAAAGGAAAAGGTGAGCATCATGAGAGAAACCTTTAAAGATAGCGTTGCAGACATGGTCACGAAAGTGGATAAGGATGAATTCCTGCGGACCCGTCTGGTGGCCTGGATGAATCTGTGGGACACTCCGCAGAAACCGGAAGCAGAAAAGCGGTGCTGCTGCAGGAACCGGAAATAAGGAGGTGGAAGCATGGAGCTGCGGATCGCTGAACGGATGAAAGTGCTGGAACCTTCCGGAATCCGGAAGGTCAACGAAAAAGCCCTGGCCATGGAACGGCAGGGCGAGAAAGTCCTCCATTTTGAACTGGGACGGCCGGATTTCGATACGCCGGAATACATCAAGAAAGCCTGTATGGCGGATCTGGAAAAAGGGGATGTATTCTACACCTCTAATTTTGGGACCATGGAACTGCGCAAGGCCATTGCCTGGAAGCTGAAAACCCAGAACCACATCGACTACCGGCCGGAGGAAATCCTGGTCACGGTGGGGCTGTCGGAAGCCGTGTACGAAGCCATGGCCGCTCTCCTGGATCCGGGCGATGAGATCCTGGTACCCAATCCCGGCTGGCTGAACTACAAGAACATCCCCAGGACCCTGGGGGCAGTTCCTATCTTTTATACCTTAAAGGAAGAAAACGAATACCAGCTGGACCTGGACGAAATCCGCAGCAAGATCACGGACAAGACCCGGGCCCTGGTCTTGATCACACCCAGCAATCCCACCGGTGGCGTCCTGTGCGAACGGGTCCTGAAGGAACTGGCGGACATCGCCATCCAGCATGATCTGATGGTGCTGTCCGATGAAGTGTACGAAAGGCTGCTGTATGATGATGCCGAACACCGCAGCATTGCCGCCTTGCCGGGCATGAAGGAACGCACCGTGACCCTGAACGGGTTCTCCAAGGCCTATTCCATGACGGGCTGGCGCCTGGGTTATGCGGCGGCTCCGGAGGAACTGATCCGGACCATGAACAAACTTCATCAGCATGTGACCACCTGCGCTCCTTCGTTTGTGCAGCAGGCCGGGGTAACGGCCCTGCTGGACGAAAAAGAGGAGGTCCGGGACATGGTGAAAGAATATGCCCGCCGCCGGGATTGTGCTGTGGAAGCGATCAACGCCACGCCGGGCATCCATTGCCTGAAGCCCAAAGGGGCCTTCTACATCTTCATCAATATCAAAGGACTGGGCATGACTGGGGATGAATTCGCACCCTATCTGCTGGAAAAGGCCGGGGTGGCCATGGTTCCCGGCAGTGTGTTCGGACCGGAAGGGAAATACTACATCCGGATGTCCTTTGCCAACAGCCTCGAAAATGTGCAGGAAGGCTGTCGGCGGCTGGCTCAGGTCTGTGCAGCAATCATGGAGAAAAAAGGATAAGCGAGGAGGAAAACAACATGCGTCTGGCAACCATCCAATTGAACGGCCGTGAAGTGGCCGGTATCGTTACAGAAAAAGGGGTACTGCCCATTGAACGCCTGAACGCCGCCAGGGGGCTGGCCTGGGCAGAAAATCTGTTGAGCCTGATCCAGAAGCAGCAGGTGCAGGGCCTGACTGCCTGGTATAACGGCGGCGGCCGGGAAGAACTGGAAACCATCCCGGGGATCGTTCCCCAGGAAAAAGTGGTTTATGGACCTCTGTACCGGAATCCGAAACGCATCTTCGGTATCGGCCTGAATTATCGGGACCATGCAGGAGACATCGGCAGTGCACCTCCTTCCGGATTCCCCGGCAGCTTCTTCAAACAGGCTGACACGCTGATCGGCCCCGGCGACGCCATCAAGCTGCCGAAATTGAAGGAAGCCGTGAAAACTACGGCCGAAGCTGAACTGGGCATCATCCTGGGGAAGGACTGCCGGGATGTGGAGGAAGCTGACTGGCAGTCCGCCATCGTGGGTTATACCACCATTTTGGATATGACGGAAGAATCCATCCTGAAAGGGAATGAATTTCTGGCCGGCAATCCCCGGTATCTGACCATCGTGAAGAACTTCCCCACATTTTTCTCCTTCGGTCCGGAACTGGTGACTCCGGACGAAGTCCCCGATGTGACGAAACTGGAGATCCAGAGCGTCCACAATGGAGAAGTCCACGCCAAAAACACGGTGGACCATATGATCCACCAGCCACCCAAACTGATTTCCCTGCACAGCAGGATCCAGGGCTGGTTTGCCGGCGATGTGCTGTCCACCGGGACACCCCGGGCCTTCCACATCGTGGATGAGGACAGGGCAGAATGTCGGATCTGCGGACCGGATGGCTTCACCATGCGTCCGCTGGTGAACCCGGTTGTCGATCTGAAGAAGCACCCTGAAGCAGAATGAGAGAGGAGAAAAACATGGATCTGGGATTCAAAGGAAAAGTCGCACTGGTATTGTCTTCCGCTTCCGGTATCGGGAAGGGAATCGCTACGGAGTTTGCCCGGGAAGGAGCTGTGGTGGCCATTGCCACCGCCAAAGCCTATGAAAAGGACCTGCTGCAGGCCCAGGAGGACATTGCTCAGGCCACCGGGAACCGTCCCCATATCTTCTTCTATGATGTGAAGGATCCTGACAGCATCACGAAGATGGTCACAGAAGTGGGGAATAGCTTGGGCGGCTTGTACGCCCTGGTGAACCATTGCCCCGGGCCCAAGGCAGGGAGCTTTGAGACCTTGACGGAAGAAGACTGGGCCGACGGCTACGAAAAATGCCTGCACAGCTATACTTTCGCCATCCGGGCAGCCCTGCCGTTCATGAAGGAAGCCGGCGAAGGCCGGATCCTGAACAGCACGTCCTCTTCCATCAAACAAGCCCTGGACAACCTGATCCTGTCCAACACGTTCCGCATGGGTGTGGTGGGCATGAGCAAGACCCTGGCCCGAGAACTGGGGAAATACGGCATCCTGGTGAATACCATGGGACCCGGCCGGATCTATACTGCGCGGATCGCCTACCTGAATGGCATCCGGGCCCAGAAAGCCGGCATGACGGAAGAAGAGTACACGAAGAAGGACTGCGCCAGCTTCCCGCTGAACCGGTACCAGAACGTGGAGGAATATGGCCGTACCGCCGTGTTCCTGTGCTCTCCGGCCAACAGTGGTGTCAGCGGACAGCATCTGCTGTGCGACGGCGCCATGACCACGGCGTACTGAATCGGAAAATCTGGAACTTTATGTAAAATTTTTGACAACCGGCTTGAAGCGACCTTCCATCCGCGCTAAAATAATGACTTGGTAGTCAAGGATGTGCAAGACCAATCAAACAGTTGTACCGGACGTGCCACCTGGCACGTCCTTTTTGTAAGGAGTCAGGATGGATAAGAAACAAATCGGAGAGAAACTGAAAAGCCTGAAGGAGCTGCTGCCGGGGGGACATCTGGTGGGAGCCGGCCTTTCCTTCCAGTGGAAGGACGACGACGGCCATATCCAGGAAGTCCATGGGGGACCCAGGACCCTGATTGCGTTCTGCGGCGCCTTCCTGGCCAGCCTTATGGGGCTGGCAGTATGTGCCGGTCTGCTGGTGAAGGCCTGGGACGAACAGACGGAACTGGCCAACTACCGGGCGGATTATGCCGTCTACACGGAACGGCTGGCCAAGCTCATGGACGACAACGAAAAGCTCCAGAGGGAGCTGGCCCAGGTGGTGCAGGTGGAGAACGCCGTGCGCCAGAAGCTGGCCAAGGACGGCGTAAAGATCGGTGGCAATGGCGTGGACAAGAAGTCCCAGGAACTGGACAAGGGCGGACAGGGCGGTTCTACCACGGCGGATCAGCTCCAGGTGCTGGAAGTGCAGGATGAGATCAACTGGAAAAAGCTGGCCTATAAAAAGGAGAACCTGTCCAACATGCTGCTGGCCCTGTCGGATACCGGGGACGGTACCTATGGCTGGCCGGTGAGCGGCGGCGAAATCAGTTCTTTCTTTGGCCTGCGGGCGGATCCCTTCGGGGGCAGCGGCAGTGATTACCATCCCGGCATCGACATCGCCGTGGATTACGGTACGCCCATCCGGGCCGCGGCGGCCGGCACCGTGCAGGATGCCCAATGGAACGGGGGCTATGGCCGGTTCGTGAGCATCGACCACGGCAGCGGCATCACCACCTGCTATGGCCACATGAGCGCCATCGCTGTACAGCCCGGCCAGACCGTGCACCGGGGTGATATCATCGGCTACGTGGGCAGCAGCGGGTACAGCACCGGTCCTCACGTGCATTTCGAAGTGCGGCAGAACGGCAGCCCCGTGAACCCGCTGAACTTTGCGCGGCCGGTAGGATGAACAAAGGCGCTGTGAAAAAATCATCCACAGCGCCTTTATTTCGCTAGCGTCAGCTGGCTTCCATCGGCTAGTGACTAGTGACTAGAGACTAGTGACGGGGTGTGAAAAAGCATTTTTTCACACCCCCTTTCTTTTTATATATCCTTTGACAGCGTTTCCAGCTGCTGCTTCTCCCATTCCAGCTTCCCGGTTTCCCGCTGGATGGCTTCCTGGAGGATCAGGGCATGGCCGTAGTCTTTTTCCCGGGCCTCCCGGGTGGAAAACAGCAGCTGCCAGCGGAAATGCAGGTGGGCCAGGCGTTCTTCATGGCGGTGGATGTCTGCCTGGAGCAGGGTCCGGAGCCGGGGATCCTGCCGGCTGCGGATCAGGTACATCTTCATGGTGAATTCATCCCGGGTGGGCGTCATGGTACCCAGAGGCTGGGCCAGCCATTCCAGAAGTTTCCGGTGGCCTGCAGGCGTCAGGTGGTAATAGGTTTTCTGCCGTTTTGCCTCGGAGGCACAGGGAAGGGCGGTGATCATTCCATTTTTTTCCATTTTCCGGAGTTCCGGATAGACCTGGCTGTGCCGGGCAAACCAGAAATCGCCCACTTCCTGTTCAAACAGTTTCTTGATGTCATAGCCGGTCAAATCCTGTTTGGCCAGAAGTCCCAGCAGTATATATTGGAGAGTGTTTTCTTTGGTCATGGGGCGGCTCCTTTCTTCGGGGATATTATATCATGGAAACAGGCAGAGACATAATGGATTGACAATGGATCGGCAAACGTGCTACACTCGTGGCAATCATTATTATGTAAATATTTACATATTATCCGGGACAGGCGGAAAACTGTCTGAAGGAAGATAAGGAGGTCTTTTTATGAAAATCAACGGGAAAGTACGCAGGCTGGCTGTATCCAGCCTGCTGCTTCTGGGGATGACCGGGTTTACAGGCGCAGAGGCGGCAGCCCGCTATCCCAGTAAGACCCTGGAGGTGGCTCCGGTCAAGACGGAAGTGAAACAGGTTTCCGGGGTGGTCTATGAACAGGTTCCCAGCCGGGGGTACCCCAACGTACCCATGCAGCTGGACCTGCTCCAGCCCCAGAAAAAGACCAGGATGCCGGCCATCGTCTACGTGACCGGGGGCGGATTCATCAATGCCAATAAGGACAACGGGGTCCAGCTGCGGAACTACCTGGCGGAAAAAGGCTATGTGGTGGCCAGCATTACCTACCGGGTAGCACCCACGGCCAAATTTCCCCAGCCCCTGGAGGATGTGAAGGCTTCCATCCGGTACCTCCGGGCCCATGCGGATCAGTGGAACATCGACAAGGACCGGATCGGCATCATCGGCGGCAGCGCCGGCGGGTATCTTTCGGCTTTTGCCGGTACCACCAGCGGTACGAAGACCTTCGACAAGGGTGAAAATCTCCAGGAATCCAGCAAGGTCAGCTGTGCCGTCGATCTGTACGGCCTGTCAGACCTGTCCCAGGTGGGCATGGATTACAGCCCGGAAGTCCAGCAGCTCCACAAATCCGCCGGGGCCACGGAAGCCCTGTGGGTGAACGGCAGTCCCGTGTTCGGCGGGAAGGATGGGGGCGTCCTGGCTGACCCCAAAGCTACGGAAGCGGCCAATCCCATCGCCTATATCGGGAAAAACAGCGCCCCCATGCTGCTGATGCACGGAACAGCGGACAAAGTGGTGTCACCGGGGCAGACGGACCTGTTGTACCAGGCCCTGAAGGCCAAAGGGGTGCCGGCGGAACGGTATGAGATCCCGGGAGCAGCCCATGGGGGCGTATACTGGGTGCAGGACAAGGTACTGCAGGTAATCGGGGATTTCTTCGACCGGTATCTGCGCTGAAAAAATGGAGCCGGAGGGCGGATGGGCTGAGAAAGCCCGTCCGTTCTGTTTTGGGGCGGTATGGGTAAAGACCCTGCCTGTGGGTCCCTCCGTCCTTTGTGATGCTCACGGTATAGTGAAAAGGGGGAGTCGTAATGAGCAAACATCTTTCACCGGATATCCGGGTACCGATCGAGCCGGGGAATCCGGCCATCCTGCGCCGGGAAGACCTGTGCGTCCGCTGTGGGAAGTGTCGGGATGTATGCCGGGATCAGATCGGTGTACTGGGTTACTATGACCTGAGTCAGACAGATGATGTGCCCATTTGTATCCATTGTGGCCAGTGTGCCAATGTGTGTCCGGTGGATTCCATCGTGGAAACTCCAGAATGGGAAACGGTGCGTCAGGCCGTGGCCGACCCGGATAAAATCGTGGTGGTGAATACTTCCCCCTCAGTGCGGATTTCTCTGGGGGAAGAATTCGGCCTGCCGGACGGCAGCTTTGTCCAGGGCAAGATGGTGGCCCTGCTGAAAGCTCTGGGCGTGGACTATGTGCTGGATACCAATTTCGCAGCGGATATGACCATCCTGGAAGAAGCTGCGGAGCTGGTGGAGCGGGTGACCCAAAACACCCGTCCCTTGCCTCAGTTTACCTCCTGCTGTCCGGCTTGGGTGAAGTTTGCAGAGACGTACTATCCGGAACTTCTGCCTCATATCTCTACGGCCAAAAGTCCCATCGGGATGCAGGGACCTACGGTCAAGACGTATTTTGCCCAAAAAATGGGACTGGATCCCCGCAAGATCGTCAATGTGGCCCTGACTCCCTGTACGGCCAAAAAGTTCGAAATCCGCCGGGAAGAAATGGGTGCGGCAGGAACCTATCTGGATATCCCCGGAATGCGGGACATGGATCAGGTCATCACCACCCGGGAACTGGCAGCCTGGGCACGGTCGGCCGGCCTAGATCTGGCCACTCTGGAGGACCAACCCTATGATTCCCTCATGGGAGAAGCGTCCGGGGCCGGAGTGATCTTCGGCAATACGGGCGGGGTCATGGAAGCGGCTCTGCGGACCGCATATCATCAGGTCACAGGGCATAATGCACCTGCTGATTTCTATGATCTGGAACCGGTCAGGGGACTGGAGGGAATCCGGGAAGCCCAGGTCCGGCTGGGGGACCTTTCCCTCAAAGTGGCTGTGATCTATGGCACGGAACATGTGCGTCAGTTCCTGGAGAAAAAGAAGGAGAAACTGGCGGATTACACATTCATCGAAGTCATGACCTGCCCCGGCGGCTGCATCGGAGGTGGCGGTCAGCCCAAAGGGACGCAGCAGAAGGGGCAGGATCTGCTGGCCAAACGGATCCAGGGCCTGTACCAGAGAGATGCTGCTCTGGCCAACCGGAACAGCCATGAAAACCAGGAACTGCTGGAACTCTACCGGGAATTTTACGGGAAACCGCTGAGCCCGCTGGCAGAACAGATCCTCCATACGACGTATGAGGATCGGAGCGGGATGCTGGGAGAGCCGGTAACGAAGTATCAGAGCCCGCGGAAACAGGAATCCAAAGAAGAATATGTGGAAGTGACCAAGCCGGGAGACCGGGTCCGGAAATGGAAATGCCGGGTCTGCGGCTATATCTGGGAAGGCAATGAACCGCCGGCTGAGTGTCCGCTCTGCCACAAGGACAGCAGCTATTTCGATGAAATCAAGAGATGGCGGTGCCGAATCTGCGGTTATGAATGTGAAGGGGTGGAACCACCGGCTGAGTGTCCCATCTGCCATAAGGACAGCAGTTATTTCGATGAAATTTGAAAAAAGGGGCTGTGATGATGTGACCCCAAAAAGTTAGACCTTAGTAACGAGATGGTTTTTACTGTCTCGTTACTTTTTTATGCTGCCTGCAAGGAAAGCCTATATTGAACAGGACTTTTCCAGCATAGTTTTTCCTTGATCCTTTGCTCGTTATAGTATTTAATGTATCGTTCGATAGCGTTTTTTAGTTCTTCGTAGCTGTAGTAGATTACTCCATAATACATTTCCTGCTTCATTAAGCCGAAGAAATTCTCCATTACAGCGTTATCATGACAGTTGCCCTTTCGAGACATGCTTTGAAAAATTCGTCCTTTTTTTAGATTCCTGGCATAGGCCTTCATTTGGTATGCCCAACCCTGATCGGAGTGAAACGTTCTTCGATACGGACAATCAGCAGTAATTTCGATTGCTTCAGCTTGAGCTTCCAGTATGCTTTCAGCCGAAGGACGTTTTGCTATTCCATAGCTGATGATTTCATCATTGAACATGTCCAGGAAAGGATCCAGATAAAGCTTGTGCAGGGTCAGATGTCCCTGTGGATCTACTTCATAGTATTTGAATTCTGAAGTGTCGGTTGTAATCTTCTGATGTGGGATATTCGTCTCAAAACGACGATGTATTCTATTGGGAGCAATGGTTCCTACCTTACCCTTATAGGAGCTGTATTTACGGCTTTTCCGGGTAAAGGATGTTACCTGAAGGCTCAGTTCCTGCATGATACGTTGAACTTTCTTCTTGTTCACGCAAAGCCCTTGATTCTTCAGCTCACCGGTCATGCGCCGATATCCATAATCTTTATGCTGGCTGCGGATTTCCTGTATTTTGTCCTCTACTTCCTGGTCTGGATTCACGCGGTCAAACCGTTTCTGCCAGTACATATAGGTCGCTTTAGGCATTTGAGTATAGGAGAGAAGGTCTTTCAATTTGAATGATCTTCGGAGACTGGAGATGATTTTCGCAACTCTCTCATTTTTGCTTCGTCCTCTAAACGCAGTCTCCTCAGTTCTTTTAAAAAAGCATTCTCTATACGGAGTTTAAGGAGTTCATCCTCTAACTCCTGGACATGTTCCACACTGATGTCGACCATCGGCTGCTGAACCTGGGGATCTGTTTTTTTGGTTTGAGATTTGTTCAAAGTTCTCTTCCTGCCTTTTTTATGTGGCCGTAACGCTTCCGGCCCCGCAATTTTAAATTCATTGACCCATCTGGAAATCATGGATGGATTATTGATTCCTACTTGAATTGCCAATTCCTGATACGAGATTTCGTTTGTTAAGTAAGACTCTACCACAGAAAGTTTTTCTTTGAAAGAGTATATTTTTTGAGAGCGGGATCTCTTCAGTCCATTATCACCAAATGCCTTGTAAGCAGCAACCCACTTTAGCAGCTGGCTGCTACTTGCCATCCCATATTTACGTGAAATAGAAATACACCCTTCGTCACTGTTCAAGTATTCCAGTACTATTTTTTTCTTAAATTCATAGTTGTGTTTTGCCATAAAAAACTGACCCCCAATTGTTAGATTTTTGGTCTAACAATTGGGGGTCAGCTCATGAATGATTTTTTTCACAGCCCTTTTTTTATCGATTCTCTTCCAGGTAATGGATATATTGTTTGCCCCAGTTATGGATGCTTTCCAGGACGGGCTGGAATTCCCAGCCGATGGTAGTCAGGGAATATTCCACCCGGGGGGGGACTTCCGGATAGACCGTCCGCTGGATCAGCCCTTCCCGTTCCAACTGCTTCAAATGGGTGGAAAGGGTGGCCTGGGTCACCTCAATGGCCCGCTGTAGTTCCTTGAAGCGCTTGGTGCCGGTGGACAGCTGGTACAGGATCAGGATGGTCCATTTGCCCTGGAGCAGCTGCTGGGCAGTGACATAGGGGCAGATTCCGAAAAGGTGATTCTTTTCGCATTTTTCCTTTTTCATAAGAAAGCCTCCCAATGGACAAGAAAAAGATACCAGGTAGGGAATAAAGTCCTACTTGTGTTCTGGGGTATTCTTTGTATAATTTATTGTATAAAGGATAAAAAAGAAAAGCAAGTTTATTTTTTAAAGCATTGAGAGGAGCGTTGGAGATGGAGACGAAAAAATATCCGGTGATCTTTTCGGGCCACGGCAGCCCTATGATTGCCCTGGAACAGAATGACATCACGGAAGGCATGGCCAAAGTGGGGCAGACCGTATTGGAAAAGTACGGACGGCCCAAAGCCATTTTGATGGTGTCCGCCCACTGGTACACCCACGGAACCTTTGTCCAGAGTGCTCCGGAACCCCGGCAGGTCTATGACATGTACGGGTTCCCCAAAGAGCTGTACGAAGTGAAGTATCCGGCGAAGGGGGATGCCGCCCTGACTGCGGCCGTACAGAAAGCCCTGGGCCACAAGGTGCAGGTGAATGACGAATGGGGCATCGACCACGGGGCCTGGACGGTACTGGTCCACATGTTCCCCAAAGCCGACATCCCGGTGGTTGTGAATGTCAACCAAAAAGTGAGCCACTTGCTCACGAATTTTTGAGCCACTCATGCTCATGAAAAAGTGAGCCACCTGCTCACGAATTTTTGAGCCACTTAAGCATTCGTCATCTTCTGTTTGCTGCTGTGCAAACGGTAAGACTGTCCATTCATATTTAAAACACTGGAGTGGTAGGTGAGCCGGTCGACCAATGCGGCAACCAGCGTCTCGCTGGCAAACATCTCCGTCCATTTGGAAAACTCCAGGTTTGTCGTAATCACTGTACTGGCTCTTTCACTCCTTTCGGCAATCACTTTGAACAACATTTCAGATTCTTCCTGGTTGAATCTTGCATAACTTAATTCATCTATGAGCAGCAGGTCTGCTCCGCTCAAAGTTTTTTCCATCTTGCGCAACTGGTAATCATCATGGGCTTCACATAGCTCAGTTGCCAGCGTTGTGGCATTGCAGAAAATGACCTTCCAGCCCAGCAGACAGGCTTTCACTCCAAGGGCTGTCATCAGATGTGTTTTCCCCGTCCCCGGATTACCGATCATCACCAGGTTCTCATGCCTCTTTATGAAATCGCAGCTTGCCAGCTGCTTCACATATTCAGGCCGAACATGTTCCAGCCTTGTGAGATCAAACTCTTCCAGGGTCTTGAGCATGGGAAAGTGCGCTCTCTTCAGCCTGCGTTGCTGCTGTTTTTCCTGACGGGATGCATATTCCCGCTTCATCAACCCGAGCACGAATTCTTCCAGGCTTTGTCCGGGGCGGAATTTTTCCGCTGGTTCACCGACGTCTTTGAAAGTGGGAAGTTTAAGCTGTTTCGCATAGAAACGGAGTGCTTCCTTTACACCTGCGTCCTGCACATAGTGCCTCCTTCCTGTAAAAGCTGGTCATACATTGAAAGATCTGTCTGCTGCACTTTTACCGGGTCGGTAAGGATATGCGCTTTCCTGTCGGAAACCATAAATTGCTCTTTGTGCTCCCAAAAAGCGTTCTCTCCGTCGGCAGCACATAGCCGCAGAATCTCAACCAGCTGTTCGCTGCTGAATGCATTGGTCTCCAGGAACTGTAGCAGGGCAGCACTGAGGTTCTGCCGTACCGGTTTTGCTTCCAGGATGCTGCGCGGCTTGTATTCCAGCAACGGCAGATAATGCGCAAGTTTCAGAATCTGCTGGTTTTGCCCATAGTTTCTGGCGTGTTCAGCAATCAGTTCCCCCTTGGCAAAGATCCGAATCTGTTCAGCATAGGCTCGCACCGTGACCTCCTGTCCCACATATTTCACGGGCACAGAATAATCGTTAGCGACGAATCGGACAACAGAAAAGGGTGTTACTCGGCAGACTGCTGCTCTGCTTGCATCAAAAGGGCTGCCCGGCAGTGGGCAGAGACGTTTCTGGTCTTCCAGGAGCAGATCCTTTACAGGGTTCTCCCGTCCAGGGATTTTATGCGTATTCGCATACACCTTGCATTTATCCAGCAGGAGTCTGTTCAATTCGTCCAGCGCATCTACTCTGGGTACAGGGACAAAGACATTCCGGCGGACCCAGCCTACGAGATTCTCCACCAGTCCTTTTTCATTTCCACTCCGGACATTGCAGAAAACGGTATGGAAGCAATAATGGGCTGCAAATGCTTCATACTTTTCCTGGGCAATGGCTTCTTTGCCACCTTTTTCCTTAACGGCTACCCGGTCATTGTCAAAAATGACCTTAGCAGGGACGCCCCCAAAGAATTCCAGAGCTTTTCTCAATGCTTCAAGTAAAGCTTCCGTATTCTTCCTGCGGAAACAGACCACGAAAGGAGCACAGCTGTAGCAAAGGCGGGCACAAAAGAAATTGACTTTAGTACGCACTCCTTTGAGGTAAACCACAGCTTCACCCCAATCAATCTGCATCGCATCACCTGGAAGGTGAGCCAAAGGGACGAAGGCTTCCTGAAGATTGCCACGTAACAGATGAACGCAGCGCCGGACTGTGCTTGCACCTCCTGTAAATCCAGTTTCTTCTACCAGGCGGTCATAAATCCGCTTGGCTGTGTGGTGCTGCTTCTTATTGGGTTCTTTCGCATCTTCATCCAGACAGCTCTGGATGAATCGAGTCACCTCCTCTGTAATCACTGCAGATGTCCGATGATATTCGCAGCGGATGCCCGGGAGTGCATTTCCTTTGCAATACTTGGCCACAGTATTACGGGAGATATGCATTTCTCTGGCAATCTGGCGGATAGATTTTCCATCGCGAATGTACATCTGGCGAATTTGACCATAATCTTTCATAGTGATGACCATCCTAACATCAATCCCCTTAGAATCAAATTACTGACTCTAGTATAGGGGAACTTGTTTCAGAGTGGCTCACTTTTTCATGAGCATTTAGATCTTAAATGGCTCACTTTTATATTAGCATTCACAGGTGGTACAGTTGTCCGTGGACGGGGATATTTCCTATGCAGAGGAGTATGCCATTGGTGAGAAGCTGGCAGCCCTGCGGGAACAGGGGTACCTGATTGTGGGTAGCGGCAACGTGGTCCACAACCTGCGGGCCGTAGAATGGGACAACAAGGGCGGTTCGCCGGCCACCCTGCGGTTCAACGACTACATCATCGATGGCGTGCTGAAAAATGATACGGACAGGGTCATCGGTTTCAGCAGCCATCCGGATGCGGCCTATGCAGTGCCCACGCCGGATCATTATCTGCCGCTCCTGGTGTGCCTGGGGGCCGCCCAGGGTGACAAGGCCACCCTGTTCAACAAAGTCTGCAATCTGGGGTCCATGGCCATGACCGGGTTTGTGTGGGGATAACCAGCCATGAGCCTTGAGCTGTGAGCCATGAGTCGAAGGAAGAAATTCGCCTTCGGCTCATTTCTTTTAAAAGAGGTGTTTTTTTTTAAGATGTAATAAATATATTGATAACTAAGCAAAGACCGGCTATAGTATATCTCGTAAGATGTAATTAACTTTATTACAAAAACCGTGTGGAAGGGCAATCCCCTTCAGAGAGGAAAAATCATTATGAAAATCGCAGTAGTAGCAGCCAACGGCCGGGTAGCCAAAGAAGTCATCGCAGAGGCAGTGCGTCGGGGCCATGAAGTGGTGGCCTTCGGCCGTCATGCTGAAAATGACACCCAGGCAAAGGAATATCACAAGAAAGACCTGTTCGAACTGACCGCTGAGGACCTGAAAGGGTTCGATGTGGTGGTGGACGCTGCCGGGGCCTGGAGCCTGGAAACCCTGTATGTGATCCCCAAGGCTGCCATCGATCTGGCCGACCTGGTGAAAGGGACGGACACCCGTCTGGTGGTGGTCGGTGGTGCCGGCAGCCTGTTCACCAACAAGGAACACACTTCCACCGTGGAACTGGGGCCTGACTTCCCGTTCGCCTTCAAGGGTGTCAGCGCTGCCCATGGGCTGGCCCTTGCCGAACTGAGGGCCACGGAAAACGTGAAATGGACCTACCTCAGCCCGGCAGCCGATTTCCAGGCGGAAGGGGAACGGACCGGCAAATACCTGTTGGGCGGGGAAGAATTCCAGCTGAACAGCCGGGGAGAATCCATCATCTCCTATGCGGACTATGCCATCGCCCTGGTGGACGAAATCGAAAGCGGCAAGCACGTACAGCAGCGGATCTCCGTGGTACGGGCATAAGATAAAAAGGGGGTGTGAAAAAATGCTTTTTCACACCCTCTATTTTTTTATGGCCTGATACAGTTTGGAGGCCAGATCCTGGAGCGGGGCCCCTTCCCGGTAGGCCAGGCCCACGGCCCGATGGTTGTACCGGCTCTTCAGATGGAAGAAGCGCACATGGTTCGTGCGGGGGTCGTAGTTTTTGGCAATCACATCGGGCAGGAACCCCACCCCGTAATTGTGGTTTACCAGGGAATACACCGTATCCAGATTTTCGGAGGAATAGACGGACTGGGGCTGGAAGCCGAACTGGCGGCAGATCTTCAGAGCCGCTTTGTGCATCTTCAGCCCTTCCCGGGGCAGGACGAAGGGAAAGTGCCGGTACAGTGCCAAATCGATGCCTTTGGGGGTCAGGGCCCGGGGCAGCAGGTCCATGGCTTCCCGGTTTTCTTCGCTGAAGGCAAACAGGATCTCTTCATCCCCCAGGGATAAGAAGGTGATTTCCTTATGGGTGGTGGGGGCCGGAAAAATGGCAAAATCCAGCTTTCCCTGGAGCATCAGGACTTCCAGATTGTGAGATTCCCCATCCACGATCCGGATCTGCCAGCTGGGCAGTTGCTGCCGGATGTCCTGCAGGTAGGGGGTGAGGAACCATTTGCCGTAGAACTGGGACACTCCGATGCTCAGCTGCTTCGTCTCTTTCTGCTGCCAGTGGCGCATGGTCTGTTCCAGTTCCTGCATGGCCTTCAGGATGGCCTCCCCCTGTTTTACGTAAAACATCCCCGCCGGGGAAAGTTCTACCCGACTGCGGCTGCGGTAGAACAGGGTCACGTTCAGATTCTGCTCCAGCCGTTTGACATACTGGCTCAGGGCCGGCTGGCTGATGAACAGCTGCCGGGCGGCCTGAGAAAAGCTGCTGGTGCGGGCAATGGTCAGCACATATTCCAGATCCCGGGAATCCATGGTGTATCCTCCTTATAATTTTATATTATAAGTCAATTATAATCTAATATTATACAAACGGCAAGGGCTGTGGTACCCTATGAGCATAAAGAAGATTGAATTGCGCGAAATATCACGGCAATTATGAAAATGATTCCAAGAGGGAAGAGGAGAGAATGACCATGGCAATGAATCTGACACAAAAACTGTTTGCGGCCCATCTGGCAGAACCTGCGGAGCTGGTCCCCGGACAGGAAATCAAGGTGACGGTGGATCAGACCCTGACCCACGATATCAATGCGGTGATGGCCTACCTGGCTTTTGAAGCTCTGGATCTGAACCGGGTACGGACGAAACTGTCCGTGAGCTACATCGATCACAATCTGCTGCAGATTGACAACAAGACTCCGGATGACCACATCTACCTGCAATCCATTGCCCAGAAATACGGACTGATCCTGTCCAAAGCCGGCAACGGCATCTGCCATGCCCTCCAGTGCAGCCGCTTCGGCAAACCGGGTGCCTTGCTTTTGGGCGGCGACAGCCATACCCCCAGCTGCGGAGCCCTGGGCATGCTGGCCATCGGGGTGGGCGGCATGGATATCGCCGTGGCCCTGGCCGGGTTCCCCTATGTACTGAAGATGCCCAAGGTGGTGAAGGTGAACCTGAAAGGCCATCTGCGTCCGGGCACGGCTGCCAAAGACATCATCCTGGAAATGCTGCGCCGGAATACGGTGAAGGGCGGCGTGGGGAAGGTCTACGAATATGTGGGCGAGGGCGTGGAGACGCTGTCCATCCCCGAACGGCTGACCATTGCCAACATGGGAGCAGAAATGGGAGCCACCACCTCCGTGTTCCCGGCGGATGAACAGGTGCGGAACTTCCTGAAGGCCCAGGACCGGGAGCAGGACTATACCGAATGGCTGCCCGATGCCGGCTGTTCCTATGACGAAGAGATCAACCTGGATCTGGATGCGCTGGAACCCCTGGTGGCCTGCCCCCATATGCCGGACAATGTGATGAAGGTGGCCGATGTGCCCAAGGTGCCGGTCCAGCAGGTGTTCATCGGCAGTTGTACCAACGGCTCCTACAGCGATTTCAAGAAGGTGGCCCTGGTGCTGAAAGGCCATAAGATCAATCCGGATGTGAGCCTGGTGCTGGGTATCAGCTCCCGGCAGATCTACCTGCAGCTGCTCCAGGATGGGGTGGTGGCCGACCTGCTGAACGCCGGAGCCCGGATCACGGAATTTGCCTGCGGCCCCTGCTGCGGCATCGGCATCGCCCCTTCCAGCAAGGGGATTTCCGTACGGACCAGCAACCGGAACTTCAAGGGACGCAGCTCTACGGCGGATGCCAGTCTGTATCTGGTGAGCCCGGAAGTGGCGGCGGCCACGGCCATCAAGGGGCGGCTGGCCCTGCCCCAGGAAGTGATGGACGATGTAAGCGTGCTGGGTACAGTGAAGGAACCGGAAATCTATCCCATCAACGACAACCTGTTCCTGCTGCCGCCGGAAGACGGCCGGGATATCCAGATCGTCCGGGGACCCAACATCAAACCCCTGCCGGTGGCCGATCCTCCGGAAGAGATTCTGGAAGCCAAGGTCAGCCTGAAGGCCCGGGACAACGTCTCCACCGACGATATCACGCCGGCCAGCGCCCAGTTCTCCTCCATGCGGAGCAATATGCCGGCCATGGCCCAGTATGCCTTCTGCCGGTATGATCCGGACTTTGCCAAACGGGCCCAGAAGGACGGCAAGAGCTTCATCGTGGGCGGCGAGAACTACGGCCAGGGTTCCAGCCGGGAACATGCGGCCATCACCCCCATGTATCTGGGCGTGAAAATGGTCATTGCAAAGAGTTTCGCCCGCATCCATAAGGGAAACCTGATCAACCACGGGGTGATCCCGGCCGTGTTCGTGGACAAGGCGGCCTACGATGGCATCGACCTGGATGATACTTTCCATATCGACAACCTGCGGGACCAGATGAAGAACAAAACCATTGAAATCCAGAACCTGAGCAAAGGGACCCGTTTCACAGTGAAACTGGAACTGACGGACCAGGAAGTGGAAATCCTGCTGGCTGGCGGCAAGCTGCGGTTCTACAAGGCCAAACTGGCAGAGGAGAATAAAAAATGAAAAAAAGCAGCTGGCTCCGCCTGGTCCTGTCCACCATGCTGCTGTGCATGGCAGGGACGGGCGTAGGGATGGCGAATCAGAAAATCGAGAAAGGAACGAAGAAAATGACTACTGCATATGTAGGCTGCCGGACTACAGCGAAGCGCTATGCCCACGGGAAGGGCATTTCCCGCTACACCATCGACGAGAAAGGCAACTGGAAGCTGGAAGGCATCACGAAGACTCTGGACAACCCGGCCTGGCTGGTACTGGACCAGACAAAAAAATATCTTTATACCGTCCATGGGGATGGTCACGAAGTCAGTGTCTTCCGCATCAAAGAAGATGGGGACCTGGAATTCCTGGATACGGTGGATGCCCAGGGAAAAAACCCGGTGTATGGTGTGGTGACCCCTAATAATCAATTCCTGCTGGTGGCCAGCCTCCAAGGCGGAGCGGTGGCCAGCCTGCCCATCCGGGCCGACGGGAGCCTGGGCGAAGCGGTCAGCGTGGAGCATTTCGAAGGCCCCAAGGCTGGCGGCATCTCCCACGCCCATGCCTGCGTGCTGGACCGGACGGGCAAATGGCTACTGGTCCCCACCCAGGCAAGGGGCATCGGCTATGACCGGGTATGGGTATTGGCCCTGGACGAAAACACGGGCAAACTGACCCGCACGTCCTATGCGGAAGCCCGGAAATACGACGAACCCCGCCACCTGGTGTTCAGCAAGGATAATCGGCACGTGTATCTGGTGAACGAAAAAGCCAGCACCCTGCGGGTGTTCGATTTCGACGATCAGAAAGGACAGCTGACCGCCAGACAGGTGGTCCCCACTCTGCAGGATACGTATGTGGGACCTAATATGGCCAGTGCCATCGTCCTGAGCCGGGACGGGAAACAGGTCTATGTGTCCAACCGGATCAAAGAGGGCATCCCGCCGGAAGGGGAAGGGTATGCCGGGACCTTCCGGGGCCAGGAAACGGTGGTCAGCTACACAATCGACCCGAAGACGGGGCTGCTGGGGAATCCCCAGTGGACGAATTGTGAAGGGTACACGCCCCGGTTCATGACCCTGACGCCGGAAGGACAGCTGCTGGTGGCCAATATGGACAGTGACACCCTGCAGTTCTTTGCGCCGGAAGGCAAAAACGGGCAGCTCCACTTCACCGGGAAGACCGTGAAGACGGAAAGCCCCTGCACTGTGGTATTTCGGTAAGGAGGAAGGATTATGGAGCTGGGTATCATTTCTCTGCTGCTCTTGGCGGTGGCCATCGCCATCGGCTTTTTCCGCAAGACCAATGTGGGCCTGGTCTGCCTGCTCTTTGCCTTTGTGCTGGGCAAGGTGGCCGGCATTCCCACGGCGGAAATCCTGAAGGGCTTCAAGCCCAACCTGTTCATCAACCTGATGGGCGTCACCCTGTTGTTCAGCATCCTGAACAAGAATGGTACCATTGAACTGCTGGCCCGGAAAATCGTGAGCCTGGCCGGCAGCAACAAATACCTGATTCCCATCGCGGTCTTCCTCATGGGAGCCCTGCTTACCGGAATCGGGCCGGGGTCCATTCCCCTGCTGGCCATCATGCCGGCCATTGCCATCCCTTTGGCCAGGGCCCGGGGCTACAACCCTCTGATGCTGGCCATCATCGGGTGCAGTGGCTGTTTCGGAGGGCGCATGAGTCCCATTACCCCGGAAGGACTGCTATCCTATGATCTGTTGCGGCAGAGCGGGCTGGATGCGGTGGCTGCGGTACGGCCCATCTATACGGCCCAGATGATCAGCGGCATCCTCATCGCCCTGGCAGCCTTTGTCTACTACAAGGGCTACCGGATCCAGATGCCGGAAAAGGGGACGGAAGAGAAACTGTCCGGATTCACCGGGCAGCAGTTGCTGTCCCTGCTGGGACTCCTGGTCATGGCTGTGCTGGTCATTGCGTTCAAACAGAATGTGGGGCTCACCAGCTTCTCCGTCAGCGCCATACTGCTCATGTGCCATGCAGCCTCGGAAAAGGACAGCTTGAAGGCCATCCCCTGGGGTGTGCTGCTCATGGTGTCCGGCGTCAGTACCCTCATGAACCTGGTGATCAAGACCGGGGGTATCAAGCTACTGACGGCGGCCCTGTCCACCTTCATGAACAGTTATACCGCTCCGGCGGTCATGGCCTGCACGGCAGGGGTCATGAGCCTGTTCTCCTCCGGCCTGGGCGTGGTGTTCCCCACGCTGCTTCCCACCGTGGCTTCCCTGGGACAATCCGTGGGTGTGAACCCGGTTGAACTGGGGTCCATGGTGGTCATCGGCGGGACCATCACCGGCCTCAGCCCCATTTCCACCACCGGCGGCCTGATCATGGCCACTTTGATGGCGGACGAAAGCGGGACGGCGAAAAAAGATGAAGAAATGAAGCTGTTCATGGAACTGACCGGCTGGGCTCTGGGCATCCTGGTGGTGCTGACTCTGCTGGCAGGGGTCGGGTTCTACAACCTGATCTTTTAACCACTGACCACGACTCACTAAAAAACGGCGCTGTGAAAAAATCATTCACAGCGCCTTAAATTTGCCAGCGTAAGCTGGCTTCCATCGGCTAGAGACTAGTGACTAGAGACTAGTGACGGGGATGTGAAAATCATTTTTTTACATCCCCTTTTTTACGCCCAATCCCCATTCACGAACACGGGCACCCTGGTCCCATCTTTCCGGATCCCGGTAATGGTCAGATCCGGGCTGCCCACCATGAAATCCACGTGGATCATGGAATCGTTGAGCCCAGCTTTTTTCAGTTCTTCGTCTCTGAGCTCCGGGCCCTTTTCCAGGCAGGTGGGATAGGAGTCTCCCAGAGCCAGGTGACAGGCAGCGTTTTCGTCGAACAGGGTCTCGTAGAAGATCTGGTTCGTCAGGGAAATGGGGGAATGGTAGGGTACCAGGGCCACTTCGCCCAGGCGGCAGGCACCTTCGTCCATCTTGATCAGGTCTTCCAGGATTTCCTGTCCCTTTGCGGCCTGTACGTCCACCACTTTCCCGTCTTTGAAAGTGAACTGGAAATCCTCGATCAGGTTCCCGTTGTAGACCAGGGGCTTCGTGCTCCAGACCACACCGTCCACCCGGTCTGCCTGGGGAGCGGAATACACTTCTTCCGTAGGGATGTTGGCGTTGAACAGGAAGCCCCGGGTGGTGCTTTCCGCCCCGCCCTGCCAGATGTGATGCTTCGGCAGGCCCACGGTGAGCTTCGTGCCTTTCCCACTGGCATATTCCAGGGCCGTGAACTGCTGGGCGGTGAGCCATTCCCGCCGCTGCTTCAGGGTTTCCAGGTGTTTGTCCCAGTCGGTCAGAGGGTCATCACCCAGGCAGCGGGATACGTCCAGGATCTGGAGCCACAGCTTGTCCAGCCCTTCTTTTTCCGGCAACTGCGGATACAGCAGATTCGCCCATACGGTGCTGGGTACGGCGGCCACCAGCCAGTTGGTCCGGGAAGCCATCATGCCGTCGGAATACTCCTTCACGGCCTGATGGAACGCTTTCTGCCAGGCAAAAATCTTCTTCCGGTCGATGCCCTGCATGCTGTAGGGGTCAGCGGAAATCAGGCTCAGGAAGGCCGCGCCCTTCCGATAATAGTACAGGTTGAATTCGCTACGCCAGGGGGGAACGGTCTCGAATTTGTCCTGGGTCTCGTACTGGTAGCGCAGCCGGGTGGCGGCGTTGCAGTACCAGTTGAACACCACCTGGGCGGCACCGGCCTTGTAGGCCTCCTCTGCCAGCAGGGAGGCGAACGAGTGGGCTTCCACCGGGGCGTTGATCACCAGGATCTGGTCCTTCTGCAGGTTGATGCCTTTTTGTAACAGGACCCGGGCGTACAGGGGCAGCTGGCGAGCCAGGGTTTCTTGTATGGTCATGGAAATCTCTCCTTTGCGTGCATTTGGTTCCATTATACAGGAATTTGTGCTGTCTGGGAAATGAACAATTCCCATAGGGAATGAATTTATCCTCTTATTTTTCATTTTTCAGAATAGCTTTGGCCTCCTATAATGGAATCAGAAAGAAGTTCGGAATACTCTGAAAGGGAGGCACATCATGTCCATGTCGTTTGTTGCACTGCTGTTCTTGTTCGGCGCCATCGCCCTGGGCTTCGTGAAGAAGTCCAATGTGGGGCTCATCAGTCTGGGGGCGGTCCTGATTTTAGGGAAACTGGGGAACCTGCCGCTGAAAAAAATGTATGTGGGGTTCCCGGGGAAACTGTTCCTGAC
>NZ_FNWH01000003.1 GCF_900106585.1 Acidaminococcus timonensis | reverse complement strand
TCCCATGCCGAACACAGTAGTTAAGCCCTTATACGCCGAAAGTACTCGAGTGGAAACGCTCCGGGAGGATAGGGAGCTGCCGGTTAAGTGAGAAAGAGCATCGCAGACGCGATGCTCTTTCTTTTTGTGTTCTGAGGAGAAGGCTGCTTGTCGCCGCCGGGCAGGGCACCCCTTGCCGACGCAAAGTCGCCTCCCTGCCATTTTCTGCCTCGCCGTTCCAATCCGCCTTCCGCCAACGCGCTTCGCTTGAACGAGGCTCACGGCGGATGAGCGAAACAGAAAATGGCTTTACGCTCGGCTCCATGGTCGGCCAGCGGCACCCTGCCCGGCGTGCAAAAAATTCTTTTCCAACCACTACTCGCTATCCACCAGCCACTGAAAAAGGGGGGGTGTGAAAAAATTCTTTTTCACACCCCGTCACTAGTCTCTAGTCACTAGTCTGCAGCCGAAGGAAACAAAAAAACTGCCGCTTGCGCGACAGTTTTTTTGTTAATGGAACAACCGCAGCAGCAGATTCAAGATCACACTGACCACGATGCAGGTCACGATGGGAAAATAAAAACTGCCATGTCTGCCGGTGATGTGGATGTCGCCGGGGAGATGGCCCAGGGGCAGGAAATGGCCTCCGAACTCCACGATGACTCCCACCACCACCAGCAGCAATCCGATGGCAATGAGCGTACGGCCCATGTCCGATCAGAGCACCAGGGTGGGTGCTGCGTACACTCTGGCCAGCAGTTCCTGGTTCAGGGCATACAGGCCCTTGGGGTCGCTGCCGAACAGCTCGAACTTCTTGATCAGATCGCTGGTGTTCTTTTCTTCTTCGCCCTGTTCTTTCACGAACCAGTCGAAGCATTGCATGGTACGATAATCCTTGGCTTTGTCCGCGGCGGCGTAAATCTTGTTGATGCAGCCGGTGATGTATTGTTCATGTTTCAGGGCTGCCTTTAGCGGATCGTCCAGTTTCTTGTAGGTCAGGTCCGGTTTGTCAATGGTTCCGAAGACCACGGAGGCATCGTTGTTCTGCAGATAGGTCCGCATGAGCATGGCATGGTCCCGTTCTTCCTGGGCCTGGATATCGAACCAGTGGGCGAAACCGTCCAGCCCTTTTTCCTGATAGTAATTGGCAAAATCCAGATACAGATAAGCGGAATAGAATTCTTTGGTGATCTGGCCGTTGATCAGATCTCTTACTTTTTCATCCAACATCAAAATCACTCCCTTATAAGGTCGGAGCTGTCGCTCCAATACCTCATTATAGCAGGTTTGGCAATAAATGGAGAATCGTTTATAATAAATCAATGCATAGAAAAGGAGGGAAAATCCATGCATTTTACCTATTGTCCCCAATGTGGGGAAAAACTGCAGCCCAGACCGGCCGGTGACGAAGGCCTGGTTCCTTACTGCAACACCTGTAAGCGGTACTGGTTCGACTGGTTCTACAGATGCAGCATCATCCTGGTGTGCAATGAATATGATGAAGTGGTCCTGTGCAAGCAGCCCCATCTTTCCAAAGAATATGAAAGCATCACTTCCGGATTCATCAAACCGGGAGAAACGGCGGAAGAAACGGCCCGTCGGGAGGTCCAAGAGGAACTGGGACTGACCGTGGACAAGCTGGTAGCAGAAGGCACCTACTGGTTCGGCAAGGGGCAGATGCTGATGCACGGGTTCCTGGGTTTCGTAAGAAAGCAGGCGTTCCACCTGTCCAAAGAGGTGAGCTCTGCCCATTGGGTGCCCATCCTGGAGCTGCCCAAGACGGCGTATCCGGAGACACCGGAGAATGTGATCTATCCGTTGTGGCGGAAACTGAAAGAAATCAAAGGGATACAGGGATAGGAATCCATCACCGTCCCTGGGACAAGGACCCACCACCATTGTGCGGCAGCGCATGGGTGGCGGGTTTTGTATTATCGAACGATTTATCATTTTACTTTTCAGATCGTTCATGTATACAGTATTTCTTCATCATATTCATGGACTTCTCGTGGGGGACAGCTTATAATAAAAATAAGCTTTTTCCAATCCATTTGTTTACAGAAATTATTATTCTTTTAAGGAATGGAAGCTGTATTTGCACAAGAGGGGGAGTTTATATGATGTCAGGGACACAAAGACAACCGAAGAAAAGTCTCATGGATTGTTTCCTGAATTGGATCGAACGGGCTGGCAACAAATTGCCGGACCCTGTTTCTCTGTTTGTTCTGCTTTCCATCATCGTCCTGATCCTGTCCGCCATTTTGGGAAGTGCCGGGGTATCGGCGGTCCATCCGGGAACGGGGAAGGAAATCAAAATCGTCAATCTGCTGTCCGTATCCGGCTTCCGGATGATGTGGAGCAAGGCCGTTTCCAATTTTGCCAACTTTGCTCCCCTGGCCATGGTCCTGGTGTGTGTCATCGGTTCCGGCGTGGCTGAAAAGAGCGGTTTCCTGGCTGCTTTTATGCAGAAAATGCTGGGAGATGCCGCTCCGGCCATTGTGACCTTCGTGATCATCTTCATCGGTATCAACGGCAATGTGGCCGGCGATGCCGCGTTCGTGGTGCTGCCACCGGTTGCCGGGGTGATTTTCCTGAGCATGGGACGGCATCCGCTGCTGGGTGTATTCTGCGGGTTCGCCAGTGTGGCCGCCGGGTTCTGTGCCAACGTGATGCTGGGCATGTCCGACTCTCTGGCCTATGGCTTTACGGAAGCCGCCGCCAAGATGATCGATCCCAACTACCAGCAGTCTCCTGCCATCAACTACTATTTCCTGGTGGTATCCTGTTTCCTGCTGTCCCTGGTGGGGACGTTCGTCACGGAACGGATCATGGCACCCCGTTTTGCCGGGACGGATCTGAGCCGGTATGAACTGGATGAATCCATCCGGGAAATGACGGATCAGAAAAAGAAAGCTGTGAACAAGGCCCTGCTGGCAGGGTTGATCACTCTGGTGGTCATTGTGCTCATGTGTGTGGGGGCGGATCCCCTGCTGGGAGATCCCAAGACCCATTCCATCATGGATCCCAAGTCCCCGTTCATGACAGGGATCATCCTGATGGTGACTCTGGTCCTGTTCGTACCTGGGGTGGTGTACGGTTTTGCCTCCGGCAAGTACCATAACGACAAGGATATGTGGGCGGATATTTCCCAGGCTTTCAAGGACATTTCTTCCTACATTGTGCTGTGCTTCTTCTGTGCCCAGTTCACCAGTTATTTCGCCTGGTCCAACATCGGCGTGGTGCTGGCCATCAACGGGGCTGAAGGACTGAAGAATGCCGGTATCACCGGCCTGCCTCTGATCTTTGGCCTGATCATCGTTTCCTGTATCATCAACATGTTCATCGGTTCCGCTTCTGCCAAATGGGCCATCCTGGCACCGGTGATGGTGCCCATGATGATGCTGATGGGCTATGATCCGGCTCTGACCCAGGTGGCCTATCGGATCGGGGATTCTCTGACCAATCCGCTGTCTCCTCTGTTTTCCTATTTCCCGTTGATCCTGGGCTTTGCCCGGAAGTATGAAAAGAATATCGGCATGGGGACCATCATTGCCAATATGATTCCCTACTCTTTCTCTTTTGCCATTGCCTGGGCCATCCTGCTGGCCGTGTGGGTGATCTTCAATCTGCCTCTGGGCCCTGGTGGCGGGATCTATTTGATGCATTGACTTCCGGAACCCATTGCCCCCGTGCTGGTGCACAGGGGCGGTGGGTTCTTCCCTTGTTTTTCAGTATGAAAGGATCTGTCTTATGCCATTACAAACGGAACGTGAAAATGAAATCGACTTTACCATTACGGTCCATGGGGTATCGGCCCATGGTTCCACACCCCATCTGGGGAAGGATGCTATTGTAGCGGCTGCTGCAGTGATCCAGGCGGCCCAGACGCTGGTGAGCCGGGTCAATAACCCTCTGCGGCCGCTGGTCCTTGGCTTTGAGAACGTGAAAGCCGGCAAACAGTTCAACATTGTCTGTGACAAGGTACAGCTCATGGGTACCCTTCGGTCCTACGACGATGAACTGCTGCTGGATATGGTGGACAAACTGAAAAAACTGGTCCGCCGTACTGCGGAAACCTTTGGCTGCAGCAGCGAGCTGACCCTGCTGCCGGAAGGAGGAACCTGCTGATGGATGCCAAAACACTGGCTGCCGCTGAAAAGGACTATATCCTTACCCAGCGGCATTACTTGCATGCCCATCCTGAACTGGGGCGGGAGGAAAAAAATACCACGGCGCACATTGCAGCCGAACTGACGAAAATGGGGATCTCCGTACAGACATTTCCGGACATCACCGGCTGTATAGGGACCATCCAGGGAACGAAGGGCCCGGGCAAAACCCTGATGCTCCGGGCGGATATCGATGCCCTGCCCATCCAGGAGGCGGACACCACCAAATCCTATGCGTCCCGGAATCCCGGGGTGATGCACGCCTGTGGCCATGACTGCCATACAGCCATGCTGCTGGGTGCGGCGAAGATTCTCAGCGCTCACCGGGATGCTTTCCCGGGGAAAGTGAAACTGCTGTTCCAGATGGGGGAGGAAATCGGTACGGAATCCCGCCATTATGTGGAAAAGGGATGCCTGGAGGATGTGGATGCCATTTTCGGTATGCATATCTGGGCCCTGCTGGAAGCCGGTACGGCCAATCTGGAAGACGGGGAGCGGATGGCCTGCAGTGACCGGTTCACCATTACCCTGACAGGGAAACCGGCTCCTTCCGACGCACCGGAACAGGGGGCGGATCCCATTGCCGCCGCAGCTTCCGTCATCCTGGGGCTGCAGCAGCTGGTGAGCCGAAAAAATGATCCGGAAAATACCTTTGTACTGACCGTGGGAATGATGAACAGCGACGGGGAGCAAAAGGGTCACCTGGCCAGGAGTGTACAGCTGGTGGGGACCACCCGGACCTTCAACAAGGCCTTCAGGAAGACCCTGCCCCAGCGGATCGAAAAGGTGGCCAGGGCCATCGGGGAAGGGCTGGACTGCCAGGTAGACTGTACCTATTTCTTCGGTCCGGCGCCCCTTATCAACGAACATCAGGAACTGAACGATCTGGGACGGAAGGTGGTGGGAGAAGTCATGGGGCCCGAAGCCCTGGTGCCCATGGAAAAACAGATGGGGGCAGAGGACTTCTCTGTGTTCATGGAAAAGGTGCCGGGGGTATTCCTGTTCCTGGGCGCCCGGAATGAAAAGAAAGGGATCTGCTGTGTGCACCATCATCCGGCCTTTGACGTGGATGAAGATGTGCTGCCTTACGGGACCGGGATCGAAGTGGCATTTGCGGTGGAGTACCTGAATCGGTCATAACAGTTGGAGCAAGAGCCGTTGGTGCAGATTCCCATCGGCTTTTTTGCATCCTTTTCCATTGCCGTGGTATAATAAAGTTTCCAAAAAGGTTCAACGGACTAGAAATTGCAATCAGGAGGGTTCCCATGAACAAATTAGATCCCATTGGCGTCATCGATTCTGGCGTGGGCGGACTGACGGTGTTGAAATGGCTGCAGCAGAAGCTGCCCCATGAACGGTTCATCTTCATCGGTGACACCGCCCGTACGCCCTACGGCAACCGCAGCCGGGAAGAGATCCAGCATTTCGTCAGCCAGATGACGGCCTGGCTGAACCGGCGGCAGATCAAGCAGCTGGTGGTGGCCTGCAACACCATTACGGTGCTGGGGACGGACGTGATCAGGAACGGGTACGATTTTTCTGTGATCGGCATGAAAAAGGGCGCTCATATGGTGGAGGGAGTCACCAAAAACAAACGGGTGGGTTTCCTGGCCACTGATTTTACAGTGGCTTCCGGTGCCCATAAGAAGGAAATCCAGGAAATGGATCCGGAAATCCAGGTGTTTGGCCAGGGATGTCCGAAATTCGTACCCCTGATCGAAGGGGAAAAGTTCGGCAGTCCGGAACTGAATGCGGCCATCAGGGAATACACGGACAAGCTGAAGGCCCATGATGTG
Source organism: Acidaminococcus timonensis (assembly GCF_900106585.1). NCBI lineage: Bacteria > Bacillati > Bacillota > Negativicutes > Acidaminococcales > Acidaminococcaceae > Acidaminococcus > Acidaminococcus timonensis. Next base: position 47,968 of record NZ_FNWH01000003.1, on the reverse strand, counting down.
GATACGGTGATGCTGTCCTGCACCCATTACCCCTTTGTGGAAAAGGAAATCCGGGAAGCCTTTGGTCCCGGAGTCACCATCCTGGATCCGGCGGAACGGACGGTCCAGGCAGCCATGGACGACCTGAAACAGAGGAAACTGCTGCGGGAGGTGGGCCTGGGACGGGCAGAGGTATGCTTTACTGCTGACCTGGAACGGGGCAAACGGCTGGCGGCCCGGATGCTGGATATGCAGAAGTGCGATTTCCGGCTGATTACCTTGTAAGAGGGACATAAAATCCTCTTGCAATTCAATCTGTGACTATGGTATAATTCATCTGTTCGATGCTACTGTAGCTCAGCTGGTAGAGCATCTCATTCGTAATGAGAGGGTCGTAGGTTCGAATCCTATCAGTAGCTCCAATTGAAAAAATTTTGAACCCTGCACCATTCCGGTTGCAGGGTTCTTTTTTTGTTGCTACAATATGGCTTGGAACTGTAACTTTTTGTCGGGAGGTGGCTGGATTGCTGGAAAAGATCGTGACAACGCTGCTGTTCTGTATTTCCCTGCTACCGGCGGCCTATCTGCGTTATTATCCCTTCCGTTCCATTGCCAGCCCGGTGGCCAAACGGATCCTGCTGTGCGGGCATATCTATATCTTCCTGCTGGAATTCGTGGTTTATTCCGCCCTGTTCACCCACAATATGATGGAATTCAGCAGTGGTGTCTTTCAGCGGCTGTACCTGTTCAGCTATCTGCCCTATTTCCTGCTGCTGATTTTCACCATCCGTCCCTACTGGTTCCGGCACCTGTTCGTGTCCGGGATCCAGGCCATGTACATGATTTTCATCCATACAGTGTCCATGGAAATCTACAAACTGTGCTGGCCGGAATTCTGGGAGCATAGCGAGATCCTGCCCTATTTCCTGCTCTATATCCCTTTGTTTTTGGCTGGAATGCCCTTTATGGAACGGCTGCTGGGCAGCCTGTTCACTCCGGAACTGCTGAGCCGGCGTCCGGACTTCTGGACCTATCTGGGGCCGGTTCCCCTGCTGCTGGTGTATTATCATGGGAATATGGGATATTATTCCCTGGAACCCCGGGAAATGTTCATGCCGGCCATCCACCTGTATTCTCTGGTCAGCCGGTCGGTGCTGCTGCTGGTGGGGCTGTGCCTGATCCAGTCAGTGAAAAGCGGGGTCCGGCAGATGAAACTCATGTTCCAGATCAGGAAACGGACCATCCAGCTCCGGGACCAGCTGACCCGGGTCAATGAATATGCCTCTGCCCTGCGGGAGGAACAGCAGAAAATGGCCATCCTGCGCCACGACAGCCGGCACCAGCTGCGAATGGTGGCCGAGCTGGTGGAACACGGCCATTTTAACGAGGCCGAGCAGCTGCTGTTGCGGGTGCAGAAAGAGGTGGACAGTCGATGAATTCCATCTTTTCCACGCCGGTCCTTACTCTTTACTATGTACTCATGTTTCAGCCTTTTGCCCTTCTCCATTTCCTGCCCTTCCGTTCGTTCCTGCCGGAAGGAAAAAAGAAACGGATGGTCAGGATCTGGGTGCTGCTGGTGGTGGCAGAATATGTGGCATTCACCGGCCTGCTTCAGAGCGGTTTTTTCTCTACCCTGCAAAAAGGGTACTGGATCCTGGGCTATGTGGCCTGGGTGCCCCAGTTCCTTCTCTGCCTCCTGGCAGAAAGAAAGCTGTGGATGGGCCAGCTGTTTGTCCTGTCCTTCCGAGCCCTGCTGTCCGGGATTTTTTTTACCGTGAGCCGGGCCCTGGTCCTGTATCTGTATCCCGGACGTACCCTGGATGAATTGTACGGTTTCCAGGTTTTGACCTATGGAGCCATGATCTTTCTCAGTTTTCCGTTCATGTTGAGGTTTTTTACCCGGACTTTCAGCGGCTTCCGGGAGGCATCTACCCGGAAGTACTGGCGCCTCATTACGGCAGTCCCCATGCTGATGGCCATCGAAAACATCTATCTGAGCCTGATCGATTCCAATGAGATGTATTTTGAACTGCTGATCCCCCGGCTGTTCCTGCTGGTGGTGGTGCTGATGATGGCCAGTATCCGCAGCGGGCAGGACGAGGTCTATCACGAACTGCAGATGTTCGAAGAGAAACACGATCTGCAGCAGCAATACGCCTCTGCGGAGCACTATGTGCAGATGGCCCGGGAAAGCAGGGAGCGGCTGAATGATATCTTCCGGGAGAAGCAGGATCACATCAATCAGTTGCTGGTGCTGATCCACCGGAAGGATAAAGATGGGGTGCTGCGGTACATCGAAGAGCTGGGGGGAACAGTTCAATACCACGAAACTTCCTCAGTACTGTCAGAACACCCTGATCAACGCAGCACTCACCGTCTACATCGCCAAAGCCAGGGAACTGGAGATCCCGGTGACCGTGTCGGCGGATCTGCCCCAGGATATCCGCTGCAGCGGAGACCTGTCCATCGTCCTGTCCAATCTGGTGGAAAATGCCCTGATTGCCAGCGAGAAACAGCCGGAGGACCGGCGGAACATCATCGTGGTGGCCCTGCGGCAGGGGGATATGCTGAATATATTGGTGAAGAACCTGTTCGATGCGCCGGTGCGGCTGGGCGAGGACGGGCTGCCGGTGACCCACGTGAAGGGCCACGGCATCGGGATGAAATCCCTGGCCCGGTTCCGGGATAAATACGGGGCCAGCGTCCTGTGCCAGCAAAAAGGCGGCTGGTTCATGACGTATCTGCAGGTGTCAGCGCAGGCGAAAGGAATCGGAGACTAAAAAGGAGCTGTGAAGAAATACTTCACAGCTCCTTTTTTCATCCCGCAAACATGAACTGGAAATACTGTTCCTGGAAATCCCGGTATTTCCGCTTGCCCAGGGGAATCTGATGGCCCTGGATCTCCACGTAGTCGGTTTTGATCATGTGGATGGCAGCCAGGTTCACCAGGTAGCCTTTGTTGGGGGACACGAACTGGCCCGGGGCAATCTTGTCCAGATCCGCCTTCATGTCCTGCCCGGATTTCCGGGTTTCCAGGGTGGATCCATCGGCCAGGTACACCTCCATCACATGGCCGTGGCTCTCCAGAAACAAAATCTGGGCGATCTCCTCCACCCGCACGCCGCCGCCCACCAGGCGGAAGATCACCTTGGCGCTGTTGCGCTGGCGGATGAAGCCCAGGGCCCGCTCCAGGGATTTGTTGAACTGGGCCTGGGTAAAGGGCTTCAGCAGGTAATCGGTGGCCTTCACGGCAAAGGCATCTACGGCGAATTCCTCGCTGGTGGTCAGGAAGATGATCTCGGCCCGGCTGTGGGCGTCCCGCAGGTGCTGGGCCACTTCGGTGCCCAGCATGCCCGGCATGCACACATCCAGCAGCACTATGTCGAAGATGGAGCCCTTGTCGATGGCGTCCGTAAAGGCAAAGGCGTCGGAAAAAGTCCGGTATTCAACCCGTTCGTTCTTGGTTAGGAAATATGTTTCAGCAGCGGCACGGATCTTCTGGATCTGGTCGGTCTGGTCATCACAAATGGCAATGTGCAGCATGATCGGTTCCCCCTCCTTCAGGTGCTTTCTTGTGTCTATCCATCTCTATTATACAAAAAGTTTTAAATCCCTTCTCAAACCCGTCCTGAAAGGGCGGTTTTTTTTCATGAAGGAAATACCTGCCTGTTTTTCCGTTGAGGACGAATTGTCTGAAAAAGACCGAAAAGGACTTTTATGACAAAAAAACGCCCTTTCGTGGAATTTGTAATTTTTCTCCATTTTGGTGTGTTATAGTTTAGACAACCGATCAAGGGTCTGGGGAAAAATCCACCGGACTACCGCGGTAGGGATGCTGGAAACCCTGGATAAAATCCCTGGAAGCACGAATTTTCTTCTTAAGAAAGAATGGAAAATTCCGTGAATCTGCATTGTAGATACAGACAATTGTCTATATAAAAAGGAATACAGCGGCAGAAAGCCAAAAGATTCCGGAAAAGCAAGGGAAATGGGGTTGAAAACATCGTAAAAACGAAGAGGATACTCAGAAGCGCGCACTGAGTCGTCCAACCAGACGATGCATGAAAATCCATCAAAAGGCTTGAACAAGAAAAGGGGTGTGGCTTTATGAACAAGATTTATAAGGTAATCTGGAATAAAACACGGGGCATGTACATGGTGGTATCCGAACTGGCCAAAGGCCAGTCCAAGGATGGACGCCGGGCCGTGGGACGGAAAAAAGTGGCACAGGCCGCTGCGGCTCTGGCCGTATTTTTCAGTATTGTCTCTATGGGAGGGACGTCTTATGCGGCGGGCATTACCATTGGAACGGCTACAGTGACGGATTCCAGCGGAAATACGGTAACTGTATTTACCGGTAATTCTTCGGCTGCCAGTGCTGTTGAAGCAGCTGTGGAATTGACGGTGCCTTACAACTCCAAACAAATCGGTATTTTGCAAGATGCTGTGCAGAGTGTGGAAGATGAATTAGCCCAGCATCAGAATATTATTGATAACTTGGGAACGGATAAACTGACCCTTTCTGCTGACAATACCTTACAGAAAGAAAGCTATGACAGTGCTACCAAAACCACAAAGAAGACAGATGTAACGGGGTTGAAAGTTACTGGTCCGATTTCTGCAGAATCAGGAAAGATTACCAACTCCCTTGAAGTGGGCCATAATGCTAACGTAGGCGGTGCCGTCAATGCGGGCAGCCTGAACAGCCGTGGCAACCTGAACGTGGATGGCAATGCTCTGGTCAAAGGTACCTTGACTTCCCAGTCTACCATCAACGGTAACGAAATCGTTTCCCAGACCAATATTACCGCTAAAAATAAAGTCGTCGGCATGCAGGGCGTCGTGGATAATACCCTTACCAGCGGGAATTATGTAACGGCCGGCAATACGGTAGGTGAAAATATCGTTGCACTGGATACCCAGGTTAAGGCCAATGCTGATGCGATTACTAGTGAAGCTCAGGCTCGTCAAGATGCCGATAACGAACTGAATGAACGCATTACGAACGAAGCCAATGCGATTCACGAAACGACGAATCAGTTGCAAAGTGACCTCAATACGGAAACAGCTGCTCGTGAAGCCGCCGATAACGAACTGAATGAACGCATTACGAACGAAGCCAATGCGATTCACGAAACGACGAATCAGTTGCAAAGTGACCTCAATACGGAAACGGCTGCTCGTGAGGCGGCCGATACGGCGCTGGATACCCGGATCACCAATGTGAAGGAGTATCTGGAAAAACAGACATCTGATCATTATGTAAGCAAGGCTGATGCGGCCGTACAGGATGGGGCCATCGTGAAAGCAGCCAACACCATTGGCGAAAACGTCACCAACCTGGACGCTGCTCTGGCCAAAGAAACCGCCGCCCGGATCGGGGCTGATGCAGCCCAAGACAAGGTCATTGAACAGGTTAACCAGAATATGGTGGATGGGTTCAATACCATCAATACCAATATGGCCAATGGGTTTGCGGCTCTGAACGCAGCCGACGCCGCCGAAAAAGAAGCCCGCATCGGGGCTGATAAAAAACTGGCGGAAGCCGTGAACAGCGGCCTGAGCCTGAGCGACGATAATGTGTTGCAAAAGAATACCACCACCGTAGCCGATGACGGTACGGTGACCACTTCCAAGAGCGACGCCAAGGAAATGATCCTGAACAAGGACAAGGACAACCAGATCACCCTGAACGAAAAGGGAATCAAGGTTGGGACCAACAGCAGTGTGATGGATAAAGACGGTGTCTACACCGGCGGGGATACCTTTGACGCAGCCAAGGCGGCCATGAAGTCCGACGGGCAGATCAAAGGGGCCAACGGCAAATTCACGGTAGACGCCAATGGCAATACCTCCGTGACCAGCCTGGATGCCGGGACCGGAACGATCCAGACCAAGGGCGATCTTTACGCCAAAGACGCAACCTTCAGCGGCGATATCACTGCAAAAGATGCAACGCTCTCCGGTGATCTCAGTGCCAAGGACGGCACTTTCTCCGGCGACCTCAGTGCCAAAGATGGTACTTTCTCCGGCGATGTGTCGGCGAAAGACGTAACGGCTACGGGAACCCTGCAAGGGGCCGAAGTCACCGACGGCACGGCGACCATGAAAAATGGCAATATCACTGGTGTGAAGAACCTGAGCGCTGAAACCATTACCACCAGCGGTGATGCCACCATCGGCGGCGACCTGACGGTCAAAGGCAAGCTGAATGTGGATGAAATCGACCTGACCAAGAGTGGCATTGTAGGGGACAACAACGTAACGGCCAGCACGAAAGTGGCAGCCGGCGAAATCACGGGCTACAAGAAAGCCACCAGCACCAAAGATGGCAGCGAAAAAGAAGCAGCCTTTGACTATGATGAAAACGGTACCTCTACCTGGGCCAAAGCAACCGATGCGGATGGCAACTGGAATAAGAGCACGATGGCTGTAGAAGGCAGCGGTGTGACTTCCAAGGTTATTGATTCTGAAAAGAACAGCAACCTGGCCACCCAGACTTCCACCCAGAGCCAGAGCACGCTGACCGATGCGGATAAGAACACCAATACGGCCACCCAGAGCGCTGCGGAATCCAGCAGTGTCCTGAGCGACAAAGATGGTAATAATACCTCCACCTTCCGGCAGAAGATCGACCAGATCCTGCAGGAAATCAAGAGTGCCAACGGCAGCACCAGCGTGGAACAGACCGACGTCAACATCACCAACACCGCTGCCAACGGGACCATTACCAATGATGCGAAAGCCCTGGTCAACAAGGCGTACGACAGCATCACCAGCCAGATCGGTGACGGGTCTGCAGTGAAGAGCGTAATGGATGCCAACGGTATCACCAACACCGCAACCGGCGGTACCATCAGCAACAGCGCTGCAAACATCAGCAATACCACCACTGGGAACATGACCAACACCGTCGGCGGCAACCTGATCGACACCATCATGGGGACCAGCACCACCACCGTAACCGGCAAGGTCACGGAAGATTACAAGTCCGACCTGAGCACGAAGGTGGGCGGCGACGAAACCCATGCGGTAACGGGCAACCAGACCACCACGGTTTCCGGCAACCGTACCGTCAATGTGAAGGGCACCGAAACTGAAAACTTCAATGCCCTGGAGACCAACGTCAAGACCGACCAGAAGACCTCTGTGGGCGGCAACCAGACCAACATCGTGGGCGGCGACCAGCAGAATACGGTGAGCGGCAGCAAGACCGAAACGGTCAAGGGCAGTGTGAAGGAAAAATACGGCAGCCAGGCAACTACCGTTGATGGCGACCAGAGCACGAACATTGGTGGCAACCAGACTACTGTGGTAGCCAAGGATCAGACCAATACGGTCAGCGGTAACAAGACTGAAACCGTGAAGGGTGCCGTGAACGAAACCTACGGCAGCCAGATTACGAAAGTCAATGGCGACCAGAGCACCACTGTGACCGGCAAGCAGACCACTACCGTAACCGGCGATGTGACGGAAGACTACAAAGCCAACCTGGATACCAAGATCGGGGGCAACCAGTCCACCGAGGTGACCGACGACAGCAGCCTGACGGCGGAAAACATCACCAACGAAGCGAAAAATAAGATCACCAACAAGGCTCTGGATGTGGAAACCGATGCTTCCAGCTCCATCGTCAGCAAGGTTTTCAACGAGTACGGCTCCAATACTTCCACCCAGCTGTCCTACCAGACCACGGAAGAAATGAGCCAAGCCGATGGCAAGAAAGCTTCCTATCTCCGGGGCGCAGCAGAAGAAAAATCCCAGCTCACCGATGGGGACAAGAAGACTACCATCGACACCATTGCCGGCCAGACCAACACCAACATTACGGATGGGACCAATACTTCCAACAGCCTGCAGAAGGCGGACCAGGTTGCCTCCTCCGTAACGGACGGGACCAACACCACGGTGGTGAACCAGGATGCCAGGAGCATTGCTTCCTCCATCACCGACGGGACCAAGGCCAACAACACCAACAGCACCGTGGACAAATCGGAACAGCTGATCAAAGCCAGCGATAGCCAGTACAATGCCTCTGTGAAGACGGCAACGGCTTCTGCCGAAAGACTGGTCAGCGGGAATATCATCGACATCCTGAAGGATGCGGAAAACGGGTATGTGAATACCACCGTTACCAGTAGCGATGGAGCGTCCAGCACCAGTGTGCAGCAGGGCAACAAAGACATCACCAACACCGCCAAACAGGGGACCATCACCAATGAGGCCAAGAACCTGGTGAACAAGGCGGAAGAAAAACTGTCCAACAGTGCGGCAGAAATTGAAAACACCGCAGCCACCAGCATCAAGGATGTGGTGGGCAAGAGCACGGTGACCACCACGGATACCGGGACCACCTTTGAAAATAGCGATCATGCAGCGGCTATTGGAGAAGGATCCATCACCCAGACCACCATTTCCGGGAACACCCTGGAAACCGGCAAGGTAACGGCTGACTATGTGGATGTGAACAAGAACCTGGATGTGAAGGGCACCACCACCACGGACAAACTGGTGGTGAACAACGGAGCCACCATCAAGGGCGGCGCAGCCATCACCGGCGGCACCACCACCGACATCCTGCATGTGACCAGCACCTCCACCTTCGACGGACTGGCAACCTTCAAGGATGCCGTATCCGTGGAAAAGGATCTGCGCGTGGGCGGCAACGCCACCGTAGCCGGCGATGTATCGGCCAAATCCTACAAGGTAGCTGACAAGACCTACATCGACCAGAACGGCATCAACGCCAACAGCCAGAAAGTGACCAACGTGGCCGACGGCGATGTGTCCGAAGGCAGCACCGATGCCGTGAACGGCGGCCAGCTGCATGCCACCAACAAGAGAGTCTCCACCGTTGAAAACCGGATGGATGGCGTAGAAAACCGCGTAGACCGGGTAAAAAACCGGGTGGACAACCTGGATAACCGGATCGACAAGGTGGGCGCAAGCGCAGCCGCTATGGCCAACCTGCACCCCATGGACTTCGACGAAGACTCCAAGGTCAGCGTAGCCGCTGCAGTGGGCAGCTACCGCAGCGAAACTGCCGGTGCCCTGGGCGTGTTCTACCGGCCGACGGACCGGGTGATGATGAACGTTTCCACCAGCTTCGGCAACGGTGAAAACATGGTCGGCGGCGGCGTATCCTTCAAGCTGGGCAAGAGCAGCAAACGGCTGCAGCAGGCAGAAGCCACCAACGCGGCCCTGTCCAAACAGGTCGCCAACCTGCAGAACCGGCTGGATGCCCTGCTGGGTGTACTGAACCCGAACCTGTCCAAGGCCTTCCCGGATGTACCGGCCAACCACTGGGCTTACGAAGCCGTAAGCAAACTGGCGGGCAACGATATCGTCCAGGGGTACGAAGACGGCAAGTATCATGGTGAACGCACCATGAGCCGGTATGAAATGGCGGAAATCATCTACAACGCCCTGTCCAAGGGTGCCAAGGCGGAAGCCAAGCTGGTAGAAGAATTCCGGCCCGAACTCCAGGCAATGGCTGCTCAAAGAAAAGCGTAACCATCTCCCCAGATGCTACCCACACCCCCTTTGAGCATACCATACAGCAAAACAACCCCCTCGCAGCGATGCGAGGGGGTTGTTTTTACAGCATTTTCTATTTATTCGATCGTTCCGCCGCCCAGGACGACTTCTCCGTCGTACAGTACGGCGGCCTGGCCGGGGGTGATGGCCCGCTGGGGTTCATCGAACTGGATGGTGAATGTATCTTTCCCTGTGGGGGTCACGGTGGCGGGCTGGGCGTCCTGACGATATCGCACCTTCACCTGGCAGCGTACGGGGCCTGCCGGTACTTCACCGCTGATCCAGTTGGCCTCGCCCACGCTGGCCTCCCGGCTGAACAGGGCCTCGCTGGGGCCCACCACAATGGCGTTCTTCTTCGGGTCGATCTTCACCACGTACAGGGGAAAATCCGGCTGGTTCAGGCCCAGATGTTTGTGCTGGCCCAGGGTGTAATAAATGATGCCCTTGTGCTGGCCGATAACATTGCCTTCAAGGTCCAGGAAGGGCCCGGGCTGGGGCTTGTAATCCAGGATCCGCTGCACGGCGTCCGTGTACTGCCCGTTGGGCACGAAGCAGATATCCTGGCTGTCGGGCTTGTGGGAATTGATGAACCCGTTTTCTTCGGCGATTTCCCGGGTGTGGGTCTTGTGGTATCCGCCCAAGGGAAAATGGGTATGGGCCAGCTGCTCCTGGGTCAGGTTATACAGTACATAGCTCTGGTCCTTTTTCGGATCCAGGGCTTTCAGGAGTTCGTATTTACCGGTTGCTTCGTTTTTGCGGATGCGGGCATAATGGCCGGTGACCACGCAGTCGCAGCCCAGTTCCCGGGCCCGCTGGTACAGGGCTCCGAATTTCAGGAATTTGTTGCAGTCGATGCAGGGGTTGGGCGTATGGCCCAGGGTGTAGCTGCGGGCAAATTTCTCCATAACGTCGTGTTTGAATTCCTCGGTGTAGTTGAACACGTAAAAGGGCATGCCCAGCCGGGCACAGACGCTGCGGGCGTCTTCCACATCGCTGAGGCTGCAGCAGGTCTTGGTGCTGCAGTAGCCGGCATCCGGGTTGTTGTACAGTTTCATGTTGCAGCCGATGCAGTCGTAACCTGCATCCTGCATCAGTTTGGCGGAAACGGAGCTGTCCACTCCGCCGCTCATGGCAATGAGAGCTTTCATGATGATCCTTTCTATGCTTGCTGATGGAGCTTCCGCAGTCGGGCTACTTCCCGGGTCACGGTTTCCACGATGAAATGGACCTGCTCCAGGGTGATGTCATCGCCCAGAGAGAACCGGATGGAACTCCGGGCTTCATCCGGGGTGCAGCCCATGGCCAACAGCACATGGCTGGGGTCAGGGCTGCCCGAGGCACAGGCGGATCCGGAGGAAACACAGATCCCGGCCATGCCCAGCACGGGCAGCAGGGCTTCGGCGGAAACCCCTTCAAAGGCCATGTTCAGGTGGCCGGGGAGGCGCGGCATGGTGCCGGCATGGACCCTGGTACCGTCCAGGGCACTGAGACTTTTCTGCAGGGTGTCCCGGGCTTCTTCCATGCGCCGGGCGTTTTCTGCCATATGGTCGCAGGCTTCCTGTAACGCTGCGGCCATGCCTACGATGCCTGGAACATTTTCTGTGCCGGCCCGTTTGCCCCGCTCCTGGGCTCCCCCGAAAATCAGGGAAGTAAGTTCAAAACCTCGTCTGGCAAAAAGGATTCCGTTCCCTTTTGGTCCATGGAATTTGTGTGCAGAAGCGGACAGGAAGTCCACCGGATTGTTTTTCAGGTCGATGGGAAGGTGTCCTGTGGCCTGGACGGCATCGGTATGGAACAGGGCGCCGGCGGCGTGAGCCAGATCAGCCAGCTGTCTGATGGGCTGGATGGCACCGGTTTCGTTGTTGGCCAGCATGATGGAGACCAGAGCGGTCGTGGGGGTCAGGGCGGCCTTCAGATCCGCCGGGTCCACCACTCCGTCCGGTCCCACGGGCAGCAGGGTGACGGTGAAGCCCCGGGCTTTCAGGTCTTCCAGGGTGTTCAGTACAGCGTGATGTTCGATGGCGCTGGCAATCAGGTGGGTGCGGCCATGCTGTCTGCCCCAGGCCGCGGCGGAGCGGAGAATCTGGTTGTCGGCCTCGCTGCCCCCGGAAGTAAAGGTGAGTTCGCTGGGCAGGCAGCCCAGGCAGGCAGCTATGGTTTCCCGTGCACGGATCAGTGCGGCGGAAGCATCCTGGCCCAGGGGATAGGTGCTGGAAGGGTTGCCATAGTGCTTTGTGAAATAAGGTAGCATAGCAGACAGCACTGCATCCGAAACCCGGGTGGTGGCGGCATTATCGGCATAGACAAACATAGCAGGTCCTCCTTTGGAATAAAATATATCATCATATTATACTACAGAATAAGAAGCGGGAAAAGAATGAAGAGAATCTGGGGAAACCTCCCTGATTTTTTCTTTTCCCCTTGTTTTTTTCTTCTCTCCATGCTATACTTTTAAGGCTGTATATATTATATATACTTCTTCTGCCCTCATGGTAGAGGAGCAAATCCAAAGGAGGAGGTGATTTCGTGAATAACTACGAAGTCATGTACATCGTTAAGCCGGTAGAAGAGGATGCTTACAACACGGTTGTAAAGAAGTTCGACGATCTGCTGGTTGCCAACGGTGCTACGATCGAAAAAACCGATAAGTGGGGCAAAAAACGTCTGGCATATCCTATCCAGGACTTCAACGATGGTCTGTATGTACTGACCACGTTTGCTGCTGAACCGGCAGCCGTCAAGGAACTGGACCGTGTGATGAAGATTACGGATGAAATCCTGCGTCACATGATCATTCGCAAAGGCGAATAAGGAGGTTAGGTGTATGAATCGCATTATTTTGTTGGGCCGTCTGGTGCGGGATCCGGAAGTCCGGGTCACTCCCACGGAAAAAACGGTCTGCACCTTCACTCTGGCTGTTGACCGTCCCTTCACTGCGAAGAACGGTCAGCGGGAAGCGGATTTTATCAACATCGTTACATGGAATAAAACCGCAGAATTATGTGGGAACAGTTTGACCAAAGGGCAAAGAGCTCTGGTGGAAGGTCGTCTGCAGATCCGCAGCTACGATGGAAAAGACGGGAACAAGCATTATGTGACGGAAGTCATTGCTGACCGGGTGGAATTCATCGAGCGGAAGGGCTATGGCAGCAATCCGGCTGCCGGCCAGCAGAATCCTCCTGCCCAGAACAACAACTCTCAGGGTGGAAATTCCAACCCCATGGGAGGATTTGGCTCTGAAGTTGGTTTTGACGAAGAAATCCCATTTTAAAAGGGAGGATAGAAGAACGCCATGATGAAACGTGAAAGAGGAAATCGGAGACCCAGAAGAAAAGTTTGCTCCTTCTGCGTCGACAAAGTCCAGGAAATCGACTATAAAGATGCTGCCAAACTGCGGAAGTTCATCACCGAACGGGGCAAGATCCTGCCGCGTCGGATTTCCGGCACCTGCGCAAAACATCAGCGTCAGCTGACCATTGCCATCAAACGTGCCAGAAACGTTGCACTGCTGCCGTTTACGGCTGAATAAGCCGAATGACGAAAGACAGGCCTTGGGGCCTGTCTTTTTTTTGTTAAATATTGTAGAATATAATATTACAGTGTGAGAAAATCATTAGTGGTTAGTGGTTAGTGGTTAGTGGTTAGTGGTTAGTGGTTAGTGGAGGGAAGACCCATTGCAGTATCATAAAACATCCTCGCTGGTGGAATCAGGGATCCTGGCAGCGGTGGCAGTCCTTTTTACCCTGGTCGGCAATTATGTGCCGGTTCTGGATCTGGTGGTCAGTATCCTGTGGCCCCTTCCCATCATCCTCTGTGGACGGCGGAACGGGCTGAAATGGAGCATCCTGTGCCTGGTGGTTACGGGGGTGGTGGTCTCTGTCCTGCTGTCACCCATGCAGGCCCTGACCCAGTGCGTGATCTTGGGGCTGATCGGCCTTTTCATGGGCTGGGCCATGCGCAAACAGATGAGCCCGGTGAACACCCTGCTTATGGGGAGCCTGGGGGCCTTGATCTCTACCCTGCTCAGCGCCCTGGCGGCCTACTACCTGATGGATGTGAACGTGATCCAGGTATTCTTTGATTCCATCGATGAATCCATCTCCATGAGCGGTGATCTGCTGAAGACAATGGGCATGGGCGGCTTCAATGGCAGCCAGCTGGATCAGTTGAAGAAAATGTTCGAACTGATCCTGCCGGCGGGCATCATCCTGAGCGCACCGGTGACGGCCATGGCCAACTACTGGGCGGCCCGGAAGATCCTGGCCCGGATGGGGGATTACTACCCCTGGTTCCCGCCTTTTGCCCTGTGGAAGCTGCCCAAGTGGCTGCTGCTGCCCTATGGCATCGGCATGATGCTGATCTTCTTTGGGCAGAATGCCCAGGATTCCTGGCTGTACCGGGGCGGTTACACCCTGTACATGATGATGAATATGTTGCTTCTGGTGCAGGGGCTGTGCCTGATCCGCTGGTATGTGGAATATCGACATTATCCTCGGATCCTGATTCCCCTGAGCCTGATCCTGACCTTTACGATCCCCATTGCATCGCAGCTGATCGTGGTACTGGGGGCTTATGAGATGGTGTTCGACCTCCGGAAGATCCGGAGACCGGTCCCAGAAGAGGAACCAAAGCAGGAGAAATAGAGGGGAAGACCTATGGAAGAGAAAACACAGCGGAACCTGTGGCAGTGGGTGCGTGTCGCCGTGGCCATCATCGGCTCGGTGCTGGTGATCTCCGGCATCCTGATCAACCAGGCCATCTGCACGGCAGGAGGTTTCGTGGCCGTGATGCTGGTGTTCTACCTGACATTTCGCAGCAACCGGCTGCGGGAAGCCTGGTTCAATCATTCCATGACCACGGTGGTCCGGAACATCGAGCGGGCCAACAACTATGCCTCCCAGCGGATCCCCATCGGCATCGGGGTCTTCGACCGGGAAGGCCATCTGCAGTGGCGGAACCGGCTGTTCAACGAATACGTGGCGGTGGAGGTGCCCCTGGGGACTCCCTTTGAGAAGGTATTGCCGCCGCCGGATAACAATTTTGCGGCCCTGCGGCTGCGGGATGCAGAAAAACAGCTGAAAATCGGGGACCGGGTGTACCAGATGCTGGTACGCCGGATCCAGATCACGGAAAACCCGGAAGATGACACGGGGCTGGCCCTGTATCTGATGGATATCACCGACCGGGAGCGCCGGAGGAAGAAATACGAGGAAGAACGTCCGGTGGTGGCCTATGTACAGTTCGACAACTACGATGATGCCATGAAAGGCCTGAATGAAAACGAACGGGCCAGCGTGGTGGTGGATGTGACCAAGGCCATCGGCAGCTGGGTGGAGGAAGTGAACGGCTACTTCCAGAAATACACGGAAGACATGTTCGTGGTGGGGCTCAGCCGGAAGGGGCTGAACGAGACCATCAAGAAGAAGTTCCTGGTGCTGGATCGGGTCCGGGACATCAAGAGCGGCAATCGGATCACCCCCACCATCAGCATCGGGGTGGCGGCGGAAGGCCGGAACCTGGCGGAAATGAGCCAGAAGGCCCAGGCGGCCCTGGATCTGGCCCTGGGCCGGGGCGGTGACCAGGCCGTGGTGCAGATCGGGGAGGAAATGAGCTTCTACGGGGCCCGGGGTTCCGTCCAGGCCAAGAATACCCGGGTACGGGCCCGGATCGTGGCCCAGGCCATCCATGAACTGATGACCGGGGCGGACCAGGTGTTCATCATGGGCCATGCCAATGAAGACTACGACGCCCTGGGGGCGGCCATTGGGGTGGCCAAGATGGCCCTGACCCTGCAGAAGAGCTGCTGTATCGTCACCAGCGGCCAGGGGCCTTCCCTGAAGAAGCTGGAGACGGTGTCCAAGGACCAGAGTGACCAGTACCTGTCCCTGTTCGTGGACGAGGAGGAAGCCCTGAAGCGGATCACGCCGGGCAGCATCCTGGTGCTGGTGGACCACCACCGGGCCATGCTCAGCGCGGCACCCAGGGTGTTGCAGGCCATTCGGCGGCGGATCATCATCGACCATCATCGCCGGGCAGAGGATGCCATCACGGAAGTGATGCTCCAGTATATGGAACCCTCCACGTCATCCACCTGCGAAATGGTGACGGAAATCCTCCAGTATTTCGAGGACAAACTGCAGCTTTCGGAAGTGGAGGCCACGGCCCTGTACGCAGGCATTGTGGTGGACACCAAGAACTTTGCGGTGCAGACCGGGGAACGGACCTTTGAAGCGGCGGCCTTCCTGCGCCGGAATGGAGCCGATCCCCATCTGGTTTCCATGCTGTTCAAGGATGATGAGCATACGGTCCTGACCCGGGCCAGGATCATCACCGAGATGCAGCAGCCTTTGCCGGGCCTTGCGGTGGCGGTGCATACCTGCTCCTGTGCGGACAGGGATACGCCCATCATTGTGGCCCAGGCGGCGGATGAACTGCTGACCATGGATGACATCCGGGCCAGCGTGGTCTTCAGCCAGAATGAAAATGGAGTCAGCATCAGCGCCCGCAGTGACGGCAGCGTCAATGTGCAGGTGATGATGGAAGAACTCGGCGGCGGCGGTCATCAAACCGTGGCCGGGGTACAGGTCAAGGGAGTGACGGCAGAAGAACTGATGCCGAAAGTCATTGAACTGGCCAAAGAACAAATGAAGGAGAGCGATACAGATGAAGGTAATCCTGTTACAGGACATCAAGAAGTTGGGTAAAAAAGGCGAAATCATTGAAACGGCCGAAGGCTATGGCCGGAACTACCTGATCCCCCGGGGTATGGCGGAAGAAGCGACTACCCGGAATGTGAACCAGGCCAAGCAGGACATGAAGGTGGCCAGACACCGGGCTGCCCAGGCCCATGACGAAGCCGTGATCCTGGCTTCCCAGCTGGAAAAAGTGGTGCTGCACATGAAGGTGAAGGTGGGGGCCAACGGCAAGCTGTTCGGTTCCATTGCTTCCAAGGATGTGGCCGATGCGCTGCTGACCCAGACCGGTATGGAAGGGGTGGACCGGCGCAAGATCGAAGTGCCGAACACCATCAAGAGTCCGGGTGAATACACCGCTACGGCCAAACTGCTGCCGGATGTAACGGCGAAATTCAAGGTTGTTGTAGAGACTGAAGAATAAGAACCCACCAGCCTTACGGCTGGTTCCCCGCCCTTGAAAAGGGCGGATATGTTGTGACGAGGAGGTCCGTACTTTGGAAGAACGTATCCCACCCCAGAATATTGAGGCGGAACAGAGTGTGCTGGGGGCCATGCTCATCAGCCGGGAAGCCATCGATAAAGCCGGGGAGATCCTGACGGAAGACGATTTCTACCGCCCGGACGACCGGATCATCTTTTCTGCCATCCTGGACCTCCACAGCCGCAACGAGGCCGTGGATCTGGTCACGGTGACGGAAGAACTGCGGAAGATGGGTAAACTGGACACTGTGGGGGGCACGGCCACCATTACGGCCCTGAGCAATGCGGTGCCCACCGCGGCCAACGTGGTGTACCATGCCAAAATCGTGGAAGAAAAGGCCCTGCGCCGGCAGCTGATCAACGCAGCTACCGAGGTGGTGGCGGAAGGCTACGAAGAGGACGAGGACATCAGCCAGACCATCGACCAGGCAGAACAGAAGATCCTGGCAGTGGCCAACCGGAAACACGCCAACGGGGTGACCAAGATCAAGGATGTGGTGAAAAGTGCCATGACCCGGATCGAGGAACTGTACGATTCCAAAGAGGCCTTTACGGGACTGCCCACCGGCTTCAACGATTTCGACAAGATGACCAGCGGCCTGCAGCCTTCCGATCTGATCATCGTGGCGGCCCGTCCTTCCATGGGGAAATCCTCCCTGGTGCTGAATATTGCGGAACATGTGGCCCTTGCAGGACACAAATCCGTGGCGTTCTTTTCTCTGGAAATGAGCAAGGAGCAGCTGGTGCAGCGGCTTTTGTGCTCCCAGGCCCAGATCGATGCCTCCCGTCTGCGGATCGGGCAGCTCCAGGAAAGCGAATGGCCCAAACTGGTCCAGGCGGCCGACAACCTGAGCAATGCCAAGATCATGCTGGATGATACGCCGGGCATGACGGCACTGGAAATGCGCAGCAAAGCACGGCGCTGGAAAAACGAGAACGGACTGGACCTGATCATCGTGGACTATCTGCAGCTGATGCAGGGGTCCAGCAAACGGGCCAGCGACAACCGGCAGCAGGAAATGAGCGACATTTCCCGGTCCCTGAAGGGGCTGGCCCGGGAACTGAACGTACCGGTGATCGCCCTGTCCCAGCTGAGCCGGAGCGTGGAACAGCGGACCAGCAAACGGCCCATGCTCAGTGACCTGCGTGAATCCGGGGCCCTGGAACAGGACGCCGATATTGTGTGCTTCATTTACCGGGATGATTACTACAACCCGGATACAGACCAGAAGAACGTGGCGGAACTGATCGTTGCCAAGCACCGGAACGGTGCCGTGGGAACGGTTCCCCTGTACTTCCGGAAGGATATCACCCGGTTCTATGATCTCAGCAACAAACAGGAGTAAAAGAGGTGCTTCCGGCACCTCTTTTTCTTTGCAAACAAAACATACTTGTGATTGCTATACGTTCGGTAAAATGATACAATAAACTATATGCAGCGGGAACGGTGTGTTCTCGTGTTATGCCATTTTTTTGTCTATACCTAAGGAGGAAGTATTGTGATTCCACGTTATACCAGTAAAGAAATGGGTTCCATCTGGACGGAAGAAAATGAAGACCGCAACATCGTCAAGGTTGAAGTAACGGCCTGCGAAGCCATGAACAAACTGGGCATCGTCCCCGATGATGCGCTCCATGATATCCAGACCAAGGCTGATTTCGACCTGGACCGGGTCCACGAAATCGAAAAGACCACCAACCATGACATCATTTCTCTGCTCACTTCTGTGGCTGAACATGTAGGGGATGCTTCCAAATATATCCATAAAGGCCTGACCTCCAATGACGTGAAAGATACCGCCATGGGGTTGATGATGAAACACTCTGCAGAAATCCTGATCCGGGAAGAAAAGGAACTGCATGAAATCCTGAAAGCCCAGGCTGTGAAATACAAATACACCTACTGTGTGGGCCGTACCCACGGCATCCATGCGGAACCCATGACCTTCGGCCTGAAGTTCCTGCTGTGGATGAGCGAAACGGAACGGAACATCGAACGCCTGGAAATGGCCAAGAAATACATTTCCGTGGGCAAACTGAGCGGCGCCATCGGTACCTACTCCAACATCGACCCGTTCGTGGAAAAATATGTGTGTGAAAAACTGGGCCTGACCCCTGTGCCTGTGGCCAACCAGGTAGTGCAGAGAGACCGCCACGCTTTCTATCTGAGCACCATCGCCGTGTGCGGTGCTTCTCTGGAAAAGATGGCACTGGAAATCCGTCACCTGCAGCGCACCGAAGTCCGGGAAGCCGAAGAATACTTTGCTCCCGGCCAGAAGGGTTCTTCCGCCATGCCTCATAAACGGAACCCCATCACCTGTGAAAAGGTCTGCGGCCTGGCCCGTGTACTGCGGGGCAATGCCGAAGCTGCCATTGAAAACGTGGCCCTGTGGCATGAACGGGATATTTCCCATTCTTCCGTAGAACGGATCATCCTGCCGGATTCCACCATCCTGCTGGATCACATGCTGCGCAAGATGAAGGACATCCTGGGCAAACTGCTGGTATATCCTGACAAGATGATCAAAGACCTGAACCTGACCGGCGGCCTGATCTACAGCCAGAACCTGCTGATTGCCCTGGTGAGCAAAGGCGTGCTGCGGGAAGATGCCTACAAGTGGGTACAGCGCAACGCCATGGCCCGCTGGCTGGAAGGCGCCGACTTCAAGACCAACGTGGAAGCCGACCCGGATATCGACAAGTATCTGACCAAGGAAGAAGTGGAAGCCTGCTTCGAACCGAAACATATGCTGAAACATCTGGACGAAATCTACGCCCGTTTTGGACTGTAACCCGAAAGAAGGAGTACCTCTATGTCATCTGTTGTAGTGATCGGTTCCCAATGGGGGGACGAAGGCAAAGGCAAGATCGTGGACTATCTGGCACAGCAGGCCGATGCAGTGGTCCGTTATTCCGGCGGCTCCAACGCCGGCCACACGGTGGTGGTCAACGATGTATCCTATAAACTGCGGCTGCTGCCCAGCGGCATCCTGTACAGCGACAAGACCTGTATCCTGGGCAACGGGGTTGTGATCAACCCCCGTGTGGTGCTGCAGGAAATCGCCGAAATGAAGGCCAAGGGCGTGGATACCAGCAATCTGCTGATCAGCGACCGGGCCCATGTGGTATTCCCGTACCACGAAAAACAGGATGAACTGCAGGAAGCCGCTCTGGGCGATGCCAAGATCGGCACCACCAAAGGCGGTATCGGCCCCTGCTATATGGATAAAGTGGCCCGGACCGGGATCCGGATGTGCGACCTGCTGAACAGGGACGTACTGGCTGCTAAGCTGAAACGGAACCTGGATGCCAAGAATGCCCTGTTCACCAAAGTCTATGGGGCAGAACCCCTGGAATACGAACCCATGCTGAAGGCCTATCTGCAATATGCAGAAGAACTGCGGCCCCATGTAACCGATACCAGCGTGGCTCTGGGCGATATCTTCGATGCCGGCAAGAAGGTGCTGTTCGAAGGGGCCCAGGCAACGTTCCTGGACATCGATTATGGCACCTATCCGTATGTGACCAGCTCCAACCCCATTGCCGGCAACGCAGCCATTGGCAGTGGCGTGGGTCCCCGCTACATCGACCATGTGGTGGGCGTGGTGAAAGCCTATACCACCCGGGTAGGGGAAGGCCCCTTCACCTGCGAACTGTTCGATACGGACGGTCCCGGCACCTATCTGCGGAATACCGGCCATGAATTTGGCACTGTGACCGGGCGGCCCCGCCGCTGCGGCTGGCTGGATGCCTTCATGGTGAAATATGCTGCCCGGCTGAACTCCATGGATGCCCTGGCCATCACCCGTCTGGATATCCTGGACGGCCTGGACGAAATCAAGATGTGCACCGGCTGGACCATTGATGGGCAGCCCATCCAGCATATTCCCGCGGATCTGAGCATCCTGGCCAAGGCCAAACCGGTGTATGAAACGTTCAAAGGCTGGAAGAAAGACATTTCCGGTGTGCGCAAGTACGAAGATCTGCCTGAAGAGGCCCGGGCTTACCTGGCTCGCCTGAGCGAAGTGGTGGGCGTGGAAATCGGCATTGTGTCCGTTGGTCCCAACCGGGATCAGACCTTCTCTTTGAAGGAGTTTTTCTAAGATTTGTGTCCCCCGCCCCTTTCAGGGGACGGACAAGAAAGTTGGGAGAAAGGTGTTGACACCTTTCTCCCATTTTGCTATACTATACAAGCTTTCTCTTTGAGAAAGCATCCCACCAGCCTTCATGGGTCCGGCAACTGTTTCACATGAAACATTGTGAGAAAAAAGTTGTTGACAAACCTTTGAAAGTTTGGTAAGATATAGAAGTCGTCACGAAGACGGCAAGACGAACTTTGAGAACTGAATATTGTTGACAGATGTGCGGGTCAAGTCACTTTTAGTGATGAGATCGAGTCACCTGGATGAAAACCAGGTTAAAAAATCAAAGCTAGTATTTGAGAGCCAAGCGGCTCTTCAAAATAATCTATTTTGGAGAGTTTGATCCTGGCTCAGGACGAACGCTGGCGGCGTGCTTAACACATGCAAGTCGAACGGAGAATTTGCTTCGGTGAATTCTTAGTGGCGAACGGGTGAGTAACGCGTAGGCAACCTGCCCTCTGGCTGGGGACAACATTCCGAAAGGGATGCTAATACCGAATGTGCTCCCGCCTCCGCATGGAGGCGGGAGGAAAGATGGCCTCTACTTGTAAGCTATCGCCAGAAGATGGGCCTGCGTCTGATTAGCTAGTAGGTGGGGTAACGGCTCACCTAGGCGATGATCAGTAGCCGGTCTGAGAGGATGAACGGCCACATTGGGACTGAGACACGGCCCAAACTCCTACGGGAGGCAGCAGTGGGGAATCTTCCGCAATGGACGAAAGTCTGACGGAGCAACGCCGCGTGAGTGATGAAGGTCTTCGGATTGTAAAACTCTGTTGTCAGGGACGAATGTACTGATTTACAATACACTTCGGTATTGACGGTACCTGACGAGGAAGCCACGGCTAACTACGTGCCAGCAGCCGCGGTAATACGTAGGTGGCAAGCGTTGTCCGGAATTATTGGGCGTAAAGAGCATGTAGGCGGGCTTTTAAGTCCGACGTGAAAATGCGGGGCTTAACCCCGTATGGCGTTGGATACTGGGAGTCTTGAGTGCAGGAGAGGAAAGGGGAATTCCCAGTGTAGCGGTGAAATGCGTAGATATTGGGAGGAACACCAGTGGCGAAGGCGCCTTTCTGGACTGTGTCTGACGCTGAGATGCGAAAGCCAGGGTAGCAAACGGGATTAGATACCCCGGTAGTCCTGGCCGTAAACGATGGGTACTAGGTGTAGGAGGTATCGACCCCTTCTGTGCCGGAGTTAACGCAATAAGTACCCCGCCTGGGGACTACGATCGCAAGATTGAAACTCAAAGGAATTGACGGGGGCCCGCACAAGCGGTGGAGTATGTGGTTTAATTCGACGCAACGCGAAGAACCTTACCAAGGCTTGACATTGAGTGAAAGACTTAGAGATAAGTCCCCCTCTTCGGAGGCACGAAAACAGGTGGTGCATGGCTGTCGTCAGCTCGTGTCGTGAGATGTTGGGTTAAGTCCCGCAACGAGCGCAACCCTTATCCTATGTTACCAGCACGTTATGGTGGGGACTCATAGGAGACTGCCAGGGATAACCTGGAGGAAGGCGGGGATGACGTCAAGTCATCATGCCCCTTATGTCTTGGGCTACACACGTACTACAATGGTCGGCAACAAAGGGCAGCGAAGCCGCGAGGTGGAGCAAATCCCAGAAACCCGACCCCAGTTCGGATCGCAGGCTGCAACCCGCCTGCGTGAAGTTGGAATCGCTAGTAATCGCAGGTCAGCATACTGCGGTGAATACGTTCCCGGGCCTTGTACACACCGCCCGTCACACCACGAAAGTTGGTAACACCCGAAGCCGGTGAGATAACCTTTTAGGAGTCAGCTGTCTAAGGTGGGGCCGATGATTGGGGTGAAGTCGTAACAAGGTAGCCGTTCGAGAACGAGCGGCTGGATCACCTCCTTTCTATGGAGAACCGAAGGAGCCCGAGGGCTTGCTTCTATTCTCGTCGACGCACATCTGTCAAAACAATATTTGGTTCTCAGGGCTCGTCCCTGAAGCATGAACCTTGAAAACTTCATAGAAGAGACAAAACAAAGTCTTATCCGATGTGATGATCGGATAAGCACCTCTGATCTAAATGCGAATTTAGAAACGAGTAACGAGAACTAGGAACACAGCAATGTGTCTTTAGTAATTGAGAACCGGGACCAAAGATATATGATATCTAAGGTTCACAAGCTCGCGAAGAGAAATTGGATGGATCCAAGGAACGGCGAGCATGGCGAGGGAGATTATACATCTGGTATNATCGACCGAGCTACGCGGAGACGTGACGCAGGAGACGCCAATTTATCGAAGCGAGGAAGTCAAGCTACTAAGGGCATACGGTGGATGCCTAGGCACTAAGAGCCGATGAAGGACGTGGTAAGCTGCGAAAAGCTACGGGGAGCCGCAAGCAGGCTTTGATCCGCAGATGTCCGAATGGGGAAACCCACCATCCGTTATGGGATGGTATCCTACGGGAGGGGAACCCGGTGAACTGAAACATCTAAGTAGCCGGAGGAGGAGAAATCAAACGAGATGCCCACAGTAGCGGCGAGCGAAGAGGGCAGAGCCTAAACCAGAGAACTTCGGTTCTCTGGGGTTACGGACTGGCATAAACCGAGTCAGGCCTAGCCGAATCATCTGGAAAGATGAGCCACAGACCGTGATAGCCGGGTAGGCGAAAGGCAGAGCAAGGGGGCCAGTATCCAGAGTACCGCGAAGCACGAGGAATTTTGCGGGAAGTCGGGGGGACCACCCTCCAAGGCTAAACACTCCTTAGTGACCGATAGCGCATAGTACCGTGAGGGAAAGGTGAAAAGAACCGCGGGAGCGGAGTGAAATAGAACCTGAAACCGTATGTCTACAAGCAGTCGGAGCGCAAGCGACGGCGTGCCTATTGAAGAATGAGCCAACGAGTTACGGGCACCAGCGAGGTTAAGCAGGAAATGCGGAGCCGTAGGGAAACCGAGTCTGAACAGGGCGAATAGTTGGTGTTCGTAGACCCGAAACTGTAGTGATCTACCCATGATCAGGTTGAAGCACGGGTAAAATCGTGTGGAGGACCGAACCGGTGAGTGTTGAAAAACTTTCGGATGAATCGTGGGTAGCGGTGAAATTCCAATCGAACGCAGAGATAGCTGGTTCTCCTCGAAATAGCTTTAGGGCTAGCCTCAGGCAGTAAGCGTAGGCGGTAGAGCACTGATCGGGATAGGGACTGTAATGGTTACCGAACCCTGTCAAACTACGAATGGTTACGCTGCAGAGCCTGGGAGTCAGACTGTGAGAGATAAGTCCCATGGTCAAAAGGGAAACAGCCCAGACCATCAGCTAAGGTCCCCAATGCCATACTAAGTGGAAAAGGATGTGGGGTCTCATAAACAACCAGGATGTTGGCTCAGAAGCAGCCACCATTTAAAGAGTGCGTAATAGCTCACTGGTCGAGAGGCCCTGCGCCGAAGATTCCCGGGGCTAAAGTATGGAACCGAAGCTATGGATACATACGCAAGTATGTGTGGTAGAGGAGCGTTCCCATCGGGCTGAAGTCGTTCTGGAAGGAACGGTGGACTGGTGGGAAGTGAGAATGTTGGCATGAGTAGCGAAAAGAATGGTGAGAATCCATTCCACCGAAAGCATAAGGATTCCTGAGCAACGATCGTCGTCTCAGGGTAAGTCGGGACCTAATCCGAGGCAAAGAGCGTAGGAGATGGACAACTGGTTGATATTCCAGTACCGGCAGTGATCGTTTGAACGATGGAGTGACGCAGGAAGGCAGGTCCGCACGAGATTGGTAGTTCGTGTGCAAGCGCATAGGCTGGTCATCAGGCAAATCCGGTGACTGAGGCTGAGGCGTGATGCGGAGGGAACTTGTTCCCGAAGGGATTGAGCCTACGCTGCCGAGAAAAGCTTCTAGTGAGAAAGCTGCCGCCCGTACCGTAAACCGACACAGGTATGCGGGGAGAGAATCCTAAGGTGCGCGGGAGAACCCTCGTTAAGGAACTCGGCAAAATGTACCCGTAACTTCGGGATAAGGGTAGCCACAAAGGTGAAGGGACTTGCTCCTGGAGCCCGGTGTGGTCGCAGAGAAGAGGCCCAAGCGACTGTTAACCAGAAACACAGGTGCCTGCGAAAGAGAAATCTGAAGTATAGGTGCTGACACCTGCCCAGTGCTGGAAGGTTAAAGAAGGATGTCCGGGTCCGACCCAAAGCATTCGACTGAAGCCCCAGTGAACGGCGGCCGTAACTATAACGGTCCTAAGGTAGCGAAATTCCTTGTCGGGTAAGTTCCGACCCGCACGAAAGGTGTAACGATTTGGGCACTGTCTCAACGAGGGACCCGGTGAAATTGAAATACCTGTGAAGATGCAGGTTACCCGCGACTGGACAGAAAGACCCCATGGAGCTTTACTGTAACCTAATATTGGGTTCTGATATTTGATGCACAGGATAGGTGGGAGGCATGGAAGGCAGTCCTCTGGGATTGCCTGAGCCGCTGTTGGGATACCACCCTTCAACTATCGGGATTCTAACCGTGCGAGTAACGATCGCCGGGACAGTGTTAGGCGGGCAGTTTGACTGGGGCGGTCGCCTCCCAAAGTGTAACGGAGGCGCCCAAAGGTTCCCTCAGCGCGGACGGAAACCGCGCGGCGAGTGCAAAGGCAGAAGGGAGCTTGACTGCGAGCCAAACACGGCGAGCAGGTACGAAAGTAGGGCTTAGTGATCCGGTGGCATCCAAGTGGAAGGGCCATCGCTCAACGGATAAAAGCTACCCTGGGGATAACAGGCTAATCTCTCCCAAGAGTCCATATCGACGGGGAGGTTTGGCACCTCGATGTCGGCTCATCACATCCTGGGGCTGAAGTCGGTCCCAAGGGCTGGGCTGTTCGCCCATTAAAGTGGTACGTGAGCTGGGTTCAGAACGTCGTGAGACAGTTCGGTCCCTATCCATCGCGGGCGCAAGAGATTTGAAGGGGGCTGCTCCTAGTACGAGAGGACCGGAGTGGACGGACCGCTGGTGTACCAATTATCCCGCCAGGGGTACAGTTGGGTAGCTACGTCCGGAACGGATAAACGCTGAAAGCATCTAAGCGTGAAACCATCCTTAAGATGAGATCTCTCACAGCATAAGCTGGTAAGACACCTGGAAGATTACCAGGTTGATAGGCAGGGTGTGGAAGCGTAGCAATATGTTAAGCTGACCTGTACTAATATGTCGAGGGCTTGACTTAAACCGAGTCTGGCAATAGACAAAACGTCTCTTCATGAAGTTTTGAAGGCTCATGCCTTCAATTGAAAATCCGGTGGTGACAGCTAAGGGGATCCACCTGTTCCCATGCCGAACACAGTAGTTAAGCCCTTATACGCCGAAAGTACTCGAGTGGAAACGCTCCGGGAGGATAGGGAGCTGCCGGTTAAGACAGAAAGAGCATCGCAGACGCGATGCTCTTTCTTTTTGTGTTCTGAGGAGAAGGCTGCTTGTCGCCGCCGGGCAGGGAACCCCTTGCCGACGCAAAGTCGCCTCCCTGCCATTTTCTGCCTCGCCGTTCCAATCCGCCTTCCGCCAACGCGCTTCGCTTGAACGAGGCTCACGGCGGATGAGCGAAACAGAAAATGGCTTTACGCTCGGCTCCATGGTCGGCCAGCGGCACCCTGCCCGGCTGAGGGAGTACGGTATCGCTATGACCCCAACGCTGTAGGGGCCGATTGCTTTGATCGACCTGCTTACCGACCTGCCCTGCGTGCAAAAAATTCTTTTCCAACCACTACTCGCTATCCACCAGCCACTGAAAAAGGGGGCTGTGATTTTTTCACACCCCGTCTCTAGTCACTAGTCTCGAGTCTCTAGCAGATGGAGAAAATTTGCCTATGGCAAATTTTAAGGGATATATGGGCCCGCTAGGGACCTGGGAACGGTCTCCCCTTACGGGTAGACCCTACGCCGGATATACGTACCCGTACGTTTCCATGCTTAGGGACGGCCCATGAGGGACGTCCGAGCTCAGGTCGCCCCGCAGGGCCCTTTAACCTTTCTATTTTGTTGTTGCTACACTTGACAGTACTTGCTCCCGCCATATACACTATATGGAAAGTATGAAAGTATCCTGAAGAAATTACGAGGTGTGTGTATGTCCATCCATGAAGTAGAAGAAGCCAACCGGTGTCTCCAGTGCAAGGTGCCTCGCTGCCAGAACCTGGGCTGCCCGATCCATACCAATGTGCCGGAGATGATCCGGCTGTTCAAAGAAAACAAATTGCAGGAAGCCGCCCAGATGCTGTTCGACAACAACCCGCTGTCGGTCGTATGCAGCCTGGTATGCAACCATGCTGCCCAGTGCGAAGGCCACTGTGTCCGGGGTATCAAGGGAGCTCCGGTGCATATTTCTGCCATTGAACATTATATTTCCGACTCCTGTTTCGACCGGCTGAAGATCGACATGGCCCCCAGAAACGGGAAAAAGGTGGCCATCATCGGTGCCGGCCCTGCGGGCATTACCATTGCCATCATCCTGGCCAGACGGGGCTATGACATAACCATCTTCGATTCCCGGGACAAGGTGGGAGGTACCATGCGCTACGGGATCCCTGATTTCCGGCTGCCCCGGTACATCCTTGACCGGTATGAGGTCCTGATGAAAAAGATGGGGATCAAATTCCGGTTCAACTTCACCATCGGAGGGAATGTGACGCTGAGCGATCTGTTCAAGGACGGTTACAAGTCCGTGTTCATCGGGACCGGGGCCTGGAGACCGAAGCGGATGATGATCCCGGGTGAAACCTTCGGAAACGTGCATTATGCGGTCAGCTACCTGAACAATCCGGATTCCATCGACCTGGGCCAGAGCGTGGCCATCTTCGGGTCCGGCAATTCCGCCATGGATGTGGCACGGACGGCGGTGCGCCACGGCTGCAAAAACGTGACGGTGTTCGTGCGCCGGGACAAGGTTTCCGCTTCTCCGGATGAGTACGAATATTCTCTTTTGGACGGGGTGAAATACCAGTTCAACAAAACGGCAGTGGCCATCCGGGATGAAGGCCCCATGGTGGCGGAGACGGAAGTCATCGACGGCCATGTAAAGGTGCTGGAAGATACGGCTGAACTGTTCCCGGTGGACAGTGTGATCATCGCTGTTTCCCAGGTCCCCAAGCACCGGCTGGTGGAACACAACAAGGGCCTGGAACTGAACGAACGGGGCAACCTGAAGGTGACGGAAGAGGGAGAGACCACCCTGCCGGGGGTCTTTGCCTCCGGGGATGTGGTGACCGGGGCCAAGACTGTGGTCCATGCTGTGGAATATTCCAAGAAGATTGCCGATGAAATGGATGCTTATATGCAGAAATTGTGAAAAAGGCCTTGACAAAAACCTGTTTTTCCTGTTACAATAATTAAGCTGTAACGCAATGATTCACTAGCTCAGTTGGTAGAGCACCTGACTTTTAATCAGGGTGTCCCGGGTTCGAATCCCGGGTGGATCACCATAAGAACTTTATGCGAACTTCTCACCTTGACCGGATTGGCCAGGGTGGGGAGTTCTTTTTTATAGTTGTACTGGATCTCGATGGAATCGTCGTTGACGATCACGCAGCGGACCAGGGAGGACAGGAGGATCTCTTTGTATCGTGGCTCCTGCTTTAACTGCCGGGAAATCGCAAAAAAGAAAAACTCTATCTGCCGCTCCGTCAGCTTACCACCTCTGTCCATCAATTGTGCCCGGCTGAGCGCCGTTTTTAGGTCTCTCAGCCGACTTTCGTACTCTCGCATATGATTACATAGAGTCTCAGAAAAGGCCCCGTTATCGACGGCTTTTAGGCAGTTATCCAGCTTTTTGGACAGGTCGCTGACCTGGGCTTTGAGAGACTGCACCTCCAGTGACTCCCGGCGCTCCTTTTGGATGGCAATGGCCTGCCGGGCGATGGCCTTGATGGCATCCGGCTGGCTCAGGATCTTAGTGGTCACCTGGACCACCTGGTCCTCCAGTTTGTCCGTCCGAACGGGCCGGGCAGGGCATCCGGATCCATCGATGTGGTGCTGGCAATTGTAATAGTAGTAGACGCCGCCTTTCCCGGTGCCGCTCTTGCCTACCATGGGGCTGCCGCAGCGGCCGCAAAAGATCTTGCCCGTCAGCATGTAGTTTTCGGACCGTTTGGCCACGCCCTTGTGGTGTTGCCTGCTCTTGCGCAGCTCCTGGACGGCGTAAAAGGTCCTGTCGTCCAGGATGCGGGGGACGACTCCCGTGCGGCGGATGTCCCGCCAGATAAAGGTCCCGATGTACCTTTCATTCTGCAGCAGCCTGGTGATGCTGTTGTGGTTAAATGGCCTGCCTGTGGCCGTCCGCTTGCCCTCAGCATTAAGGGTGCGGCAGATGGAGGCAGGAGTCCGGCCGTCCAGGATCATCTGATAGATCCGGCGGACCACCAGAGCGTTGGGCTCATCGATGACCAGGTGGTGGTCAGCATCCAGCTTGTACCCCAGGGGGACGATCCCGCCGGGCCACTTGCCTTCCAGGGCGTTTTCGGTCATACCCCTTACCACATTTTCTGCGAGCTCCACAGAGTAGTACTCAGCCATGCCCTCGATGACCGACTCCAGCAGAATCCCGGAGGGATCGTCGGCGATGTTTTCCATGGCCGAAACGACTTTGACTCCGTATTTTTTGAGCCTATGCCGATATTTTGCGCTGTCGTACCGGTTGCGAGCAAAGCGGTTGAGCTTATAGACAAGCACTGTGTCAAAAGTCATGCTGGCAGCGTCTTTTATCATCATCAAAAACTCCGGCCGCTGATCAGATCTCCCGGTCATGGCCCGGTCCGCATAGATATGCAGCACCTCCAGGCCGTTGCGCTTGGCGTAGTCCTCGCAAACCCTGATCTGTCCCTCGATGGACTCCTCCCGCTGCCGGTCAGAGCTGTACCTGGTGTAGATCACACATTTCTGTCCCATAAAAAATAGCCTCCTATAGCACGCAGGAGGCAGACATGATATAATAATATATACATGATCAGCCTCCGATTGATTGTGTGGTATCCCCATCCGTGTTGCCTCACGGGTGGGGATTTTTTTGTTGCCTATTTCCCGGCTGGGAATGGCCGGATCTTGGCCAGCGACACCTTATGACTTATGCCGTTTGAGTATTTGACCGTGGCATAGCCGTCTTTGGTGATCTTTTTAAACTGGTCATCGGGCAGCCGGAAAACAAAGATGTGCTGCAGTGTCAGCCCTTTCCGGCCCAGTGTCCCGGCCTGGAAATTTTTGAGGGTGTATACCTTTTTGCCATCCAGGGAGATAGTCCCGGTCTGGTTGATCGTGCAGGGCAAGATGGTCTGGTCATTTATGGCCAGGGTATGGCCCGGATCAAACGGGACCCGGGGCCCTTCGTGGATCTCTATAGACCGGCCGGAGTAGTCAAACCCGAACGGGATGGCCAGCAGGATCAGCAGAGCGATGAGCAATTTTGCATATTTCTTCATGAGGCACCTTCCTTTTAAAATTTTCTGTGCAGTTCGACCACTTTGCCCTGTATGATCACTGGTAGCTTCTGGATCTGCTCGTTGGAGTAGAACTGTGGTTTATAGACCGCCAGGTTATGGCCAATAAGAGTGATGCCGTCAGCCGACTCTTTCACTTCCTTGACGGTTGTCTCCGTGCCGTTGATGCAGACCACTGCTATATCTCCGCTCTCCACGTTCGGCTGCTGCCGGACTATGATAATATCTCCCTCCCGCATGGTAGGCTCCATGGACTGGCCATGTACCCGTAAAGCGAAAAAGGTTCCCGTTTTTGCCAGGCTGGCGGGGATTTCTTCCCAGCCGTCATAGTTTTCCACGGAGTCAATGGGCTGGCCTGCTATGATCTGGCCAATAATGGGAATTTTAACACTGGACTTTGTCATCATTAGCTTCTGGTTTTGTGCCGCCAGCTGGTCCATAGTCTTGCGTTGATTTTTAATAATGGCATCCATTCGCTCCATTTCTATCCAGTTGTTCAGATCTGCCAGGCTTTTGACTCCATCAGGGAGCTTCAATCCGGCTTTTTCTCCCTGGGCTTGTACTTTCTCAAACATCTCTTTTTGTTGTTGCTCTGTCAAGAGTATCCCGTGAGGGTAGTCTGACTTTCCTCTCAAGTAGTCAGCGGTAACACCAAAATAGGCGGCGAGAGTATCAATCGCTTTATAGCGAGGAATCCTTTTTCCGGCCTCATACATAGCCAAAGCACTCCGGCTTATCCCTAGAGCATCAGCCAGATCTTCCTGGGTTAGGCCTTTTTGCTGTCTCAATTCTCTGAGACGACTTGCAAACGTTGCCATAATACAGCCCTCCTTTTAATTGATATTATATCACATTACGTGATGTCACGAAAGGTGAAAAAAAATCTTGACACTTTCAGTGACTTATTTTATAATACAGATAGTCACTGAAAGTGACAAGAAGGGAGGAATCAAGATGCCAAAGCCTGAAGAAGTTGGCGAACGTTTGAGAAAGCTAAGGAAAAAGAAAGGCAAAACCATTATGGAGGCTTCCAGCGATTTAAAAATAGCTGCATCTTCCTTAACCGCTTATGAGCTAGGGCTAAGAACACCTAGGGATTACACGAAAGAAAAAATTGCCCGATACTATGGAGATTCCGTTGGGCATATTTTTTTCTAGTCCTGTTGTCACAAATAGTGACTAGGAGGCTGAAAGATGAAAGAAATGAAAATTTTTAAAAGCCAAGAGTTTGGCAGCATTCGAACACTTGCTATTAATGATGAACCGTGGTTTGTAGGAAAGGATGTGGCTGTAGCGCTTGGTTATGAAAATACAGCAAAAGCGCTCCGTGACCATGTTGATGAAGAAGACAAAAAGATGGGTGAACGGAACGTTACCCCATCCATCAAAGACTCTCTGGGGCGTGAACAGTATCCGGTTCTTATTAATGAATCCGGACTCTACAGCTTAGTCCTCTCCAGCAAGCTTCCTTCCGCCAGAGAATTTAAGCGTTGGATAACACATGATGTTATTCCAGATATTCGGCAACATGGTGCCTACATGACTAAAGAGGCAATCGAGAGAGCTATCACTGAACCAGACTTTCTTATCCGCCTGGCTACTCAACTAAAAGAAGAGAGAGCTGCTAGACAAGAAGCGGAAATGCAAATTGAGGTGCAGAAACCTAAGGTGATTTTTGCTGATGCTGTGAGCAGCAGCCACACATCAATCTTAGTTGGTGAGTTGGCCAAGATTCTCCGGGGAAATGGTATCGAAATCGGACAGCGCCGTTTATTTAACTGGCTGCGTGAACATGGATACCTGATTAAGCGCCAAGGGACAGACTACAACATGCCGACTCAAAGAGCCATGGAGCTGGGTCTGTTCGAAATCAAAGAAGGCTCCTACATCAATGGCAGTGGAGTCAACATCATTACAAAAACTCCGAAAGTTACCGGGAAAGGCCAACAGTATTTTATTAATAGATTTCTGGCGGACAAGAGGTGACCATTATGTACGACTTACTAGAGTACATCAGTCATTACGTCCAGGCCCATCAGGCAGAGTACGAGGCCTGGCTGAGTAGCCAGGAGGGAGGCGAGGGAAATGAAGCTGGAGGGAAGAGAGTCTATCAAAGAGGACAATTTTCGCTACAACACCCTGCTGTGGCGCATGCGTAAGGGGCTCTCACAGCGGGCCATCAGCGAGCTGCTAGGCTATGGAGGAAACTCCATCATCAGCCTGCATTGCTTTTGGTTTATCGTAGACCATCTGGACATAGATCCCTGGCTGCTGGCCACGGGCAAGACTCATAAGGAGGGATGACAATGACAAAACGTAAAAAGCTGGCTGCCATCGTCCTGGTGCTGACAGGCATGACTCTCTTGAGCCACGGCGTGGACGCTGTGGAGCGGGAGCACCGGCCTTATGAGACGGTCTCCCGGGTGGTCCAGCCTGGACAGAGCCTGTGGGACATCTGCATCAAGCTCAACAGCAGCGAGGACATCCGGACAATCATCGACCGGGCCCGGGTGGATAACGACGTGGACGATCCCGGAGCGATGCAGCCGGGGAAGGTCCTCATGATCAGATACAAGAGGTGATTAAAAATGGATAAAGACAAAGAGCTGGCACGGCTGCGTGCCTTGGATACGGAGCAAAAGGCCCGAGTTTTAGGACATCTGGAAACGGCCCTGAAAGCTGCTGATGTCCATGTGTTTTTGAGCTATGAGCCTCATACAGAGACAGTCCACATCAAGTTCGTCCGGAGTCAAAAGCCGGAGATGGTGGTCAACGTCAGCATGGACAACCCCATGGCTATGATGTACGACATCTTTAAAGTGGCCGGGCGGGCCTTTATCGAGGAGGCGTGAAAATGATTGTCAATGGGCAGACAAAATAAAAGCCACCGGCATGTGGGAGCCGGTGGCTGGTGAACCTTCACTCTGGCAAGTAAGGTTGCCTCTATTTTAACACAACGGAGGGAGAAAAAGCATGAAAATAAAAAACTGTGAGTTGATTATGACTGTCAAGGAGATGCAGGACCGGGACGCCTGGCTCAAGATCCGGACGTCCGGCATCGGCGGGAGCGACGCCGGGACTATCATGGGGAGCAACCCATGGAAAAGCCCCTACCAGTTGTGGCTGGAAAAGACCGGCCAGGTGGAGGCCGAGGACATCAGCAACAAGGGCCCTGTCTACTGGGGCACCAAGCTGGAGCCGTTGATCGCCCGGAAATTTACCGAAGAGACCGGTAAGAAGGTAGAGCGCCTGGGGATGCTGCGGCACATCAGCGATCCCTGGATGCTGGCCAACGTGGACCGGGTAGTAATGCACGAGGACGCCGGGCTGGAGATCAAGACCACCAACGCATTTAGAGCATCTGATTGGGACGGGGACAACCTCCCGGACAGCTACTATTGGCAATGCCAGCACTACATGATGTGCACTGGCATGCCTCTCTGGTACATCGCCGTTTTGATCGGCGGCCAGGATTTTAGATGGAAAGAGGTGCCCCGCTGCCAGGAGGACATCGACGAGCTCTACAAGAGGGAGCGGGCCTTTTGGACAGTCAACGTCCAGCAGAAGCTGATGCCGGAGATCGACGGCAGCCAGATGACCAAAGAGGCACTGCTCGAGAGATACCCGGGCGGAGGCGCTGATGTGGTGGATCTCCCCAAGGAGATGGATCTGCTCCTGGCCATGCGGAGCAGCCTCACCGAGGACATCGATGACCGCAAGGTCCGACTCCAGCAGGTCAACAACAAGATCATGGCCATGATGGAGGACAACGAGGTGGGCATGACTCCGGCCGGGGCCAGGGTGACCTGGAGGCCCCAGGCAGGGCGGACCACCATCGACAGAAAGAAGCTGGCCAAGGACTGGCCAGAGGCTTATGAGGCCTGCAAAAAAGTCGGGAAACCGACCCGTGTGCTGAAAATCAAGGAGGCTGATGACAATGGCAACGACTAAGGGCGGACTTATGGCGAAACGGCAGGCACAAATGACCCAGACACAACCGCAGGCGAAAGAGTCAACTGCGGCATTGATGAACATGCTGCTGAGCAAAGAAGGGTATCAGAAGCGGTTCGATGAACTGCTGGGCAAAAGGTCCCCGCAATTTATCAGCAGCATTGTGAGCCTCATGAACGCGGACAGCACGCTTATGGATGCCTTCCATGATGCTCCTGTGACCATTATTCAGAGTGCACTCCAGGCAGCATCCTTTGACCTGCCGATTAACCCGGCGTTGGGATATGCGTACATTGTCCCATTCCGCAACAGCAAGCGGGACCGGATGGAAGCCAGCTTCATTATGGGATACAAGGGCATGCTCCAGCTGGCCCTGCGGACTGGGGTATATAAACGGATCAATGTCGTTGACGTGCGCGCCGGTGAATTGAAATCTTATGACCGCCTCCGGGAAGATATTGAACTGGAATTTATCGAAGATGAAGATGAACGGGAGAAAGCGCCCATTATCGGTTATGTCGGGTACTTTCAGATGATAAATGGTATGGAAAAGACCATTTACATGACCGTGAAACAGCTGGAGGCACACGAAAAGAAGTTCCGTCACGGCAATTACATGAGCCGTGGTTGGAAAGAAAACCCGGATGCCATGATGAGAAAGACCATCATGCGTAAACTGATTGGCAAGTGGGGACTTATGAGTGTTACGTATCAGAGTGCGGATCCCTCCGTGCTGCGGGCAGCCCAGGCGATTGCCACCGGCACCTTCGATGATGAAGATAAACCGGACTATGTGGTGGATGTGAACGCCAGCGAAGCCGAGGAAGCTCCGGATCAGGAACAGTCCCAGGGTACTATTGACCCCAACACTCCTTTTACTGCCGAAGAAATGGGGGATAAATGATCATGGCTAAGAAAGTCATCGAGATTTTTAAAATCGACAGCCCCGTGGGGACTGAGAGAGTCATCATCGACTATCGGGAGACGGGTGAGGGCGTAAGCTCCACCCTCCGCCTGGCATCCAGCGAGCTGCCCCGGCCGGAATTTTACACGGCCATGGCGGCCATGCGGACCGTGTTTTTAAAGCACGCCATGATTAGCCCGGACAAGGTGGATCCATTAAATGCAGAGGACCCAATCCGCCGTCTCTTTATCACATCTGTGGCGGTCAGCGAATCCGCTAAAAACGGCAAGGTGCTCAAGATGACCGGCAAGCTCTACTGCCCGGGCATCAAAGGATACGCCACAATCGCCCTGCCGCCGATCCCCATGATGGACATGAAAGACGACGCCGACCGGAAACGGGTAGAAACGCTGCTCTTTGAGGCGGAAGAATACGTCCAGGGCAACCGTGCCCAGGCGACTCTGTTTGACGATGGAAAGTGATGGATGCGGGGGGGGGAAGCCCCTCCGCACTAAGGTGGTGATGATATGGCCGAAGGGATGAAGTGGATCAAGCTGGCCACCAATATCTTTGACCAGGGCAAAATCAAGCTGATCATGAAGATGCCAGCAGGAGACACCATCATAGCCATCTGGCTACAAATCCTCACGCATTGCGGAAAAGAGTGCCAGGACGGTATCCTCCGGATCAGCAGCGAGGTCCCCTACACAGCTGATATGCTGGCCATGATCTTTGGCCGAGAACCGGCCACTATGAAGTTGGCTCTTGAAACGTTTCAGCAGCTCAAGATGATCGAGGTCATCGACGGGGTCTATTGTCTCCCAAACTGGAACAAGTACCAATCTCCTGACAAGTATGAAATCAACCGGGCAAAAGACCGGAAACGGCTCCAGGAGTGGCGTAAAAAGCAAAAGGAAAAGAGCAATCTTCCACAAATTTCAACGAGTTCTAAAAATGAAACGTTTCACGAAACGTTTCAGAAACGAAATGAAACGGGGACAGAAATAGAAGAAGAAGTAGATAAAGATAAAGATATATATAGCAGCAGCTGCAGCAGCAGCCCCAAACAACGAAAAGTCAAAGACGGTCACTGTGCGGTCTCTGACTTTTATACCAAAAACATCCGTCCGACGCCGTCAGAGTATGAGCTCAATTGTCTCCTGGACCTGGCTGATGAGTACAGCGATGAGTGGACCATCAAGGCCTTAAAGGAGACCATCAAAGGCGGAGGGCGTGGATTGAGATATACCGAAAAGATCCTGGAACGGTGGAAGGTGGAAGGGTACAAGAGCCGATCGGGCACTAAAAAGCGCAGCGGCCCATCGACCCAGAGCCAGGATACCATCGACCAGGCTAACGAGATACCTTTTTGAGGAGGGTGACGAGATGGAAACCTTATATGCATACAGTTTTTGCCACCAGATTTTTAAAAACGCATCGGAATGTCGGGAGCATGAAAAGGTGGACCATGTTGCAGCCAAGGTAATCCTTGACTACGAAACCAATAAAGGCATGATCAATGCCGAAGGAAAAGACGGGATTTGTTACCCGAATGTGCTCAAATGTTTGTTAAGCAATGGTCAAATTGGAGTCTACTACCTGCATGATGTAGCAGACCAAATCGATGACCACTAAAGCAGGAGGCTGATCATGGAAGAAGTCAAAAGCGAGTATCACGAAATGCTGGACAGGATCCGGCAGAAGGCAGCGGGCCGGAGCAACATCATCCCGATGCCCCAGCCGGAGGACGGCATCCAGTGCTCAGAGTGCGGCAGCACCGGATGGATTGAGGTCGTCGAGGATGGCCATCGGTGTATGACCCATTGCCCCAAGTGCTGGGCACGGCGCAAGGTGGCCCGGATGCTCAAAGTGTCCGGCATCAACCCGGAGGACTACAAACGGTACAGTCTCCGGAGCTTTGACCGGGGTCGGAGCCCGGAGGCGGCAAAGATGGCCGACCTGGCCCTCCGGTATCTCAACGAGCACGAGCTTGGCGGCGGCCCGGGCTTCGGAATCTTCGGGGCTAGCGGAATGGGCAAGACTCATATCTGCATCGCAGTCTGTCTGGCGCTGACCCAGCACTTTGGAGAGCCACATCACTACTTTTCTTATCGGGCCGAGATTCCCAATCTGGTCAAGGCGGCCAGGAGCTACAGTGCCGATTATGACGATGCGATGGACTGCTGGAAAACCGCTAAGAACCTGTACATCGACGACTTGTTTAAGCTCTCCGGCCGGGTACAGGATGGGCACCTGGTTGACATCGACCGGGAGGAGCTGAGAGTCGTCTTCGACCTCATCAATGCCCGCTACGTCAATCACAAGACCACCATTTTTTCCGGGGAGTACTCCATCAAGGACATATCCCAGATCGACATGGCCCTGGGCAGCAGGATCTATCAGATGATCGAGCCGTATGGGCTGTACGTGTCTGGGAAGAACCAGAGGATTGGAGGCTAAACAATGAGATTCAAGAAGCTGTTTCCACTGATTGTGGATACGAACATTGAAGTTCAGACGCGGGGTGGAGAAACCATGCTCAATGGTGATCCGGCGGCTATGACGTGGGATTCCATCGAAGAAATCAAGAATCGAGAAATTCTTGAAATCGTTGCATGTGCCAATAAGAACGAAGACGTAGTGATGCTCATCACCATTAAGGACGAATAAAGGAGGCAGAGACATGAAAAGCAAGGTTTTGTATTTCCCTAGGGGCGTGAAAGTAATGATTACGCCTAAGTCTGTAGTGAGCGCTGAATTTCGGCAGCAGATCCGTGACTCATTCCGGGACTACACCTGGGGGACCCGCGAAGATTACCGTTACCAAGACAAGCTGGCATACATCAATTTAATCCGAGAGAAGAATTTCAAGGTTGATGGAGAGCACCTTATCAATGAGTACATCAGTGACCAAATATGGGATCAAGGCGAATTTAGCCTGGACGATTTCAAAAGCTTCGAAATCCTTGAAAGCCTCATCAACTTAGGCATAGACAGGAGCTTGAAAGACTGGCACCATTGGTCCGGAGACCACCACCTTGACGAACCGGCCTGCAAATTTGTACAGGCTGCCATTGAGGAAGTCATGAACTATCCAGAGACCGATAAACCGAATGAGATAAAAGAAGGGGGCAAAGACCATGAGTAACACCAAGAAAAGAAAGAAACTCCTCTGGGGGGCGATGATGCTGATGAACGATATTCGCCGGTGCAAGGGCTGGCATGAGCCGATGAAAAGCTACATGCGGCTGTATTTGCCCAACGGTGGAGAGGGCATCTATCGGATCCACATCAGACGGATCATCCGGGAGGAGGCGGCCAAATGACGAGAATTCTTTTTAACCTGGTATTACTTGCCATGGCCATGGATCTCATCATTTGGGGCATTGATCAGGGGTGGAGCCTGGTCAACCGGTATCGGGATCACAAAGGCAATGAGATAACCTACGACCACATCCTCAAGGCATGGTTAAAACTGCAGCAGACTGAGCCAACAAAGCAGCACCCAGAGATTAATAAATGGGGCCAGAAAAAGCCTAAGACCAACGTGGTCCCACTGTGGCACCGTAAGCCTGGAGGAGGCGACAGCGATGGTCATGCATGAAGGCCTCAATGGGTTCTATCACCGGCAGCGGGTGTGCTACCGGTGCGGTAAGATTTTTCGGATACCGCCAACGGGACGGTATCCCTACATCATGGTCCGGCATGGCCACAATCTCTACTTTTGTGGGCCGACCTGCAAACACAAGTACGAGGAGGCAGAAAAGGATGATTGACGAGCTCAAAGGCAAGACTCTGCACGGGGCTGAGATTTTAGACGTCAGTTACGGCAGGGAGGAGGTGCCGGAGGAAATCCAGGACATGGGCCGAAAATCTGGCCATGAGCCAAACACCTCTACGGGGCTCTGGTTCCGGGCGATCTCCAAGGTCAAGGGCAAGAGCTACCTAGCAGATCTGAGATGGACCCCGGACGCAGGCAACGAGTGCATGATTTTTAGGTGCGATAAGGACGGCAATGTAGTCGAGAGCGTCAGATCGTACTACTCCAGACGTAGCCTCCCGCTGACCACTCACAGCATCCTCAAGTGCATCGACGATTTTGCCAAGGAGGTTAACCATGAACGAGAATAAAGTCAAACTGATTTCAATGCGATATTTCAACATGGCCACCCATTATGCGGGTACAATCGCAAAGATCAACGAGGCTGCCAGAGGCATTAAGAACAGCCAAAGTGATACAGCAGTCATTGATTGGCTAAATCAAGCATTTGACACCCTGGCCCAAGCCCGGAGACAGGCAGACGATGACATGCGCTCCGTTTTACTGGACATAAAGGCCATGTCTACGAGGTTGGCAAAAAATGGCCACAAAAGCTGCAAAGGATGACAAGAGACGGGTGGCCAGGTGCTCCGGGTGCCGGTTTTTAAGCCCCCAGGAGTACCAGCCCTACCCGAGGCTATGGATGTATCTGACATGCAAGGCGTGCGGGGACAAGATCCTGGATCTGGCCGCATGCCCCCAGGGCGTGAAAAGAAGGGAGAGATAAGAATGGCGATGGAACAAAAAATGAGTGACACTGCTTTCCGTATTTGCCTATGGGAAGTCATGGGGCTTCCGACTCGAGACCTGTATGCACAGCTGGCCGAGGAGGGGGCTGAACTCACCCAGGCGGCGCTGAAGTGCATTCGAGCCCAAGGCTTCAGCCAGAACCCCACGCCGGTCAGCTGTGAGGACGCAATAAAAAACCTCCGGGAAGAAATCAATGACGTACTGATTGCGGCTTATGTCCTGGGCCTTGTTGACAGCTCTTGTGTCAAAGACTGGAGCAAGCTGGTCAGATGGGCCAAGCGGCTCCAGGAAGCCAACGAAAAAAAGGAGGCAGCTAATGGTTGTGCGGAACGATGAGTATTATGCCGACCCGACCGCCGGGAAGGTGATCGAAGACCTGGAAAAGCAGAATCCGGATCCGAAAAAGGCTGAGGACACAGAGCGCATGGACCGCTCATTATCCATTGCCAAGTCGGCATTTAAGCTGGCGGGATTCGAGGTTGTCGGACGTATCGTCCTGCGCAATGTCAGGACCGGAAGGATCTATAGATAGGAGTGATTGATATGGAAATTGCAGGCATCTTTTTCCTAGGAGCAGTAACCGGGGCGTCCTTTGCGGCGCTCCTGCTCTGTGCTCTTGCCTTGAGCCGCAAGTGGGAGAACTGAGGAATGGGACGTAAGCACTTTGTGAGATTTAAGAGGAGCCGGTTCGACCGGCAGCTGATCGACACCTACACCTACGAGCAGATCATCAGCCACGGTCAGCCAGCCATGAGGACTACCAGAGGCCGGACTCCCGTCAGCGTCAAGGCAACTGACCTTTACTATGGACGCTGCGCCTACTGTGGCAGGCTGCTGACCGCCACCAGCTGGCACTGGATGCGGGACGAGTTTGGACAGCTTGTTAAAAAATGCAACAACGAGAGAGCCTGTTACAATCGGCGCACCGATGTCGCCGAGAAGGCCTTTAGAAGGGCGGTGAGGGGTAAATGAGCATCAGCGTCAGCCGGGAAGCCGGAAAATGGAAAGTAGAGATCATTGTCATGGGCGAGCCCGTGGCCCAAGGCCGTCCAAGGTTTAGCCATGTGTGTGGGCACGTCACTGCCAGGGATCCGGAAAAGAGCAAAAACTACAAGGCTCTGGTGCGGTCAGAGGCCCAGCGGATCTATGAGATGGACAAGGCCTTCGCACCTATTGAGGGACCTTGCTACATGATGCTGACCGTCGGGAGATCAGTTCCCAAGTCATGGAGCAAGAAAAAGCAGGCTATGGCCATCAAGGGGGAGATCAGACCGACCAGCAAGCCGGATCTGGACAACTATATCAAGGGCATCCTGGACGCCATCAACACGGTTATCGTCAAAGACGACAGCCGGGTGATTGGCATCAATGCCATCAAGATCTATCAGACTAATCCTGGCGTGGATATAATTATCACTGAGAATTAAAATAGTCCTGACAGGCTGCTGCCTTGCCTGCCAGGACTACCGCTTTACTAGCAGACAGGAGGAGATAAGATGCAGCACAATGACTACATCAACGCAGTCAAGGAGTATCTGGAGAGGTACGACGAGTTTAATCAATACGTCAAGGCGACCAGGCAGGAGATCCACTACTGTGAGACACTGCTGGCCCAGGATGCCGCTCCTGCATCTCCCGTCCTGTCATCTGCAGGTGGCGGGGGCGGTGAGAAGCAGAGTGTTGAGGAGCGGGCCTTTGCGGCACATGAAAAGCTGAGGGATAAGATTGCAGGCTATGAACAGGAGCTGGCAGAGATCGAGCCCCTGCTCCACAAGGTTGAGAGCAGCATGGAGGCGCTCAAGTCTTTTAATAGCCTACAGTATCACATCCTGGAGGCACGCTACCGCAAGCGACACTCCTGGGATGCTGTGGCCATGGCCTGCAACGTCAGCTACAGTACCTGCAGAGCCCAGGCACAGGACGGACTGGTGAGCCTGACCCGCATGGTCTTCGGTCCAAAGGCTGTACCGTTCCAAACCAGCATTGTCTTCTTCCATCAGGACTAGCAGATCGCTAGCAGTTTTCGAGCAATCCTCTGGCAGATTTCCGCTAAAGTCCATCGGCCAGGGATGCATTGATGTGATAAGATGATAGCATCAACAGCAAAGGACAGAGTCATGCATGCGCATGGCTTTTTCTTTTATCTGGAGGTGGAGACAATGCTCAAACGTACCTGTCCCATCTGTGGACGCATACACAACCAGGGCGAGCAGTGCCCCATGGCCAAACGACGCCACAAGGAGTACGACCGGGACCATCGGGACCGAGCACGGGCTGGCTTCTACCACTCCAAAGAATGGACAGCCTTGCATGATATGGTCAAGGACAAATACCATGGCATGGATGCCTATGAGTGGTGTGTCAACCATCGCATCGTCCCTGGCACCATCGTCCACCACATCATCCCGCTGGCCGAGGATCCCGAGGGATGCGCAGACCCAGACAATTTGATCCTGCTCAGTGCCAAGACACATAAGATGGTCCATGATCAGTACAAATCTGGGCATAAGCAGGAGATGCAGGCCAAACTTTTCGAGATTATCCGCAAATTCGAGTGACCGGGGGTGGGTCAAAAAAGTTTTGGGCGCCCTGGATAGGACCGCGCGATTTCTTTTCTTCTGCAAAAACGCCCCGATCGCCATCTTGCTTTTAGGAGGTGAGACCATGCCTACGCCAAGAAAAACCACAAAGCTGACCAGAAAGCATATGAGCAAGGATGAACGGCTAAACCGGGAGTTGGCCGAGAACCAGCACAAGTTACCCAGGGATGGGCTGGACCCTCCCGAGTGGCTGGACTTGGAAGCACGGAAGGAGTTTGCCCGGGTGGTGGAAGAAGCTGCCCGGATAGATCTGCTGGACAACCTGGATCTCTCCGTCCTGGCCGTCTATGCTGATGCCTGGTCCAACTACATCGCACTCCATGCTCTGATCCAGAAGCAGGGCAATGTCATCGAGGTGGTTGGCTCCCAGGGCAATCGGGCTCCGAAGGTCAATCCCGCACTGACCGCCCAGGAGATGTACGTCAAGCGGATCATGAGTGCCTCCGCCAAGTTGGGGCTGGCCACCACGGACCGGCTCAAGCTGATCGTCCCGCAGAAGCCTGAGAAAAAAGAAAATAAATTTTTGAAGCTGCTCCAGGCATGACCGACAGGACGACAGAGTACGCCAAGTTAGTCGTGAGCGGGAAACGGCTGGCAGGGCGGTCGGAGTATCTATGCTGCAAGAGGCACCTGGACGACATGGAGCGGGGAAAAGATTTCCCCTACATCTTTGATGCGGAGACTGCCGAGCGGCACATCAAAATAGCCAACACCCTGACCATCGGGGAAGGAATGGAGGAGAAACCTCTGGTCACCAGGGGCTTTCAGAATTTCATCATCGGCTCCATCTTCGGCTGGCGGAAGAAACGGTCCAGGGAGCGGAGATACAGGGAAGCCTACATCCAAATTGGTCGGCAGAACGGAAAATCGTTTCTGGCTGGGGAGATAGTCAACGACTTCGCAACATTTTCCGGCTACAGAGAAGGCAAGATTTATTGTGCGGCGACAAAATATGACCAGGCGAAGATCGTCTGGGACGAAGTTGCAAAATTTATCAAGGCGGATAAGGACCTCAGCGAGCTGTACAGGATCA
Organism: Acidaminococcus timonensis; assembly: GCF_900106585.1. Lineage (NCBI taxonomy): Bacteria > Bacillati > Bacillota > Negativicutes > Acidaminococcales > Acidaminococcaceae > Acidaminococcus > Acidaminococcus timonensis. The sequence continues at coordinate 4,630 of NZ_FNWH01000003.1, read as the reverse complement.
AGGAGTACAACTCCACGATAATCAGTAAAATCAACGGAACTGAAATAAAAGCCATCGGTAGGGACACCAAGTCAGCTGATGGCTTTCGGTCTATTCTGGCCGTCATTGACGAATATCATGCACATGCCACCATCCAGATGTACAAGCTGATGCTGGACGGACAGATCAGGGTTGACAACGCCCTGACTATGGCCATCACCACGGCAGGCTTTAACTTAAACGGACCATGCTACCAGCAGTACCTATTTTGCAAAAAAATCCTGGAAGGTGCCATCAACAAGGACTCTCAGTTTATTTACATTGCCGAGATGGATACAGATGACGACATCTGGAAGCCGGAGAATTGGGCCAAAGCCAACCCGCTGATCCTGTGGAAATCGGACACAGAACTGGACAAGGAAATGATGGCCAGGATGGCCGAGAAGGCAATCGACGCCAGGGAAAAGCAGGGCGCTGACCTGGTCAACTTTCAGACGAAGTCGCTCAATACCTGGGTAACCTACACGGGCGGCTGCCTGATCCCGGCCGACCAATGGAAAGCCTGCGAGTCAGATCTGACCATCGCTGACATGGCTGGACGGGAGTGCTATCTGGGCATCGACCTTTCCAGCGGCGGAGACCTGACGTCCATTGCGCTGCTATTTCCGCTGGAAGATGACCGGGTCTATCTGTGGAGCAAGTCATACATGCCAGAGCTCCGGCTGGCCGAACATGAGCGGACCGACGAGGCCCCATATGGCCAATGGTCCCGAAACGGGCTAATCACACTGACCTCTGGGATGTACGGCATCAAGACCGACTATCACGCCATCATCGAGGACCTGCGTCAGATCGTCCAGACCTATCAGATCAAGGTTGTCGGATGCGGCTATGATGCCCACAATGCTGCAGCCTTTCTGGCAGATCTGGAGGGCGTCCTGGACTGTGACCTGACGGAGGTCAAGCAGTCAGCCCGGAGCCTCAACGATTGTACCAAGGATTTCCAGCTGTCAGTCGAGGCCAACCAGGTGCGGTACGACAAGCACAACAGCCTGCTGACCTGGTCAATCATCAACGCCATCATCAGCGCACCCAACAGCTTCGGCGAGATAAAAGTCGACAAGATGACACAGACCGACCGCATCGACCCAGTGGACGCCATCCTGGATGCGTGGAAGATCTGGTTCATCATGAAGGACGATGCCAAGGTCAGCGGGGAGGAAGCCCTGGACACCTGGCTGGGAATAACGGAACCGGAGGAAACAAATAAATGAATTTTATCGAAAAAATAAAGAAAAAATTCTCCAACAGCTCTGCTGATACGGTCAGCTTGTCCGACATCAACGAGCTGTTTTTTAATGGGGATATGCGGCAGTACGGTACAGATCTTTCAGAGATCACCTACTTTACGTGCCTCAAAACGCTGTCAGAGTCCATCGGAAAGATGCCCATCTACCTGATGGATCAGAACAAGAACCGGGTGCAGTACCATGACGCCATCCGGCTTTTCAGTGCCCGGCCTAACCCGTACCTGACGCCGGTCCAGTTTTTTACCTATCTGGAACGGTGCCGGAACCATTACGGAAATGCCTATGCCTACATCGGCACGGACAGCCAGGGCCGCATCGTTGGTCTGTATCCCCTTAACCCCCAGCAGGTACAGATCTATGTCAACGATACCGACGTCTTTACCAGCCGAGGATACTATTACAGCTACATGGACAATCGGAGCGGCAAGAGCTACCTTTTCAGGCCCGAGGAAGTGGTCCACGTCAAGAGCTGGATTACCACCGACGACGGACTGGCGGGTAAAAGCGTCCGGGAAATCCTGGCCACTAACATGGCCGGAGCCAAGGCCAGCCAGGCGTTTTTAAACAACCTGTACCAGCACGGGCTGACCGCAAATGCAGTGGTCAAGTACGTCGGCGATCTGAACAAGGACAAGCAAAACATGCTGCTGCGCCGCCTGGAAGAACAGGCCAAGGACAACAACCGGCGCATGATCACGCTGCCGGTTGGGTTTGACATCCAGACACTGGATCTCAAGCTGACCGATAGTCAGTTTTTTGAGTTGAAACAGTACAATGCCCTGCAGATTGCGGCCGCCTTCGGCATCAAACCGAACAGCCTAAACGATTACAGCAAGAGCAGCTATGCCAACAGCGCCGCTCAAAATCTGAGCTTTTACGTAGACACGCTGCTGTACAACATCAGCCTGTATGAGCAGGAGCTCAACTGTAAGCTGCTGACACAGCAGGAGCTGCAGCGAGGCCTGGGTTTTAAGTTTAATGTCCAGGTGATCCTACGGGGCGACCCGAGCCAGCAGGCCGACATCCTGCAGAAATGCGTCGCCTCCGGGATCTACAGCCCAAACGAGGCCAGAAGGCTCCTGGATATGCCTCCTGTAGATGGCGGCGATGTCCATGTGATCAACGGATCCATGGTGGACGTCAAGGATGTGGGCATCGCCTACAAGGACACCACGAAAGGAGGTGAGGGAGAATGATCGACATCCGTAACAGTGCCGAAGGGGCCGAGCTCCACATCAACGGCGACATCATCGACGATATGGAAGGGGAATTTGTAAAAGCCTGGGGAATTGAATCCGCCTTTGACTGGCCGGAGAACATCCGGAAGCAGCTGGAACAGATTGACACCAATATGCCGCTGACTGTCTACATCAATAGCGACGGCGGGAGCGTCCAGGCAGGGGTGGCCATTGCCAACATGATCGCCAACCACAGAGGGCCGACGACGTCGGTCGTGGAGGGGTGGGCGTGCAGCATCGCCACCGAGATCTTTTTCGCTGCCCGGGAAAGAAAGATCCCGGCAAACAGCTACCTGATGATCCACAAGCCAAGCTGCGTGGTCAGCGGGAACAGCGACGACCTGCTCAAGGCGGCGGAAACGCTGGACACTATGCAGGACGGGATCGAAGCCGTCTACCGTAATGCCGCCAGGCAGGGCGTGACGGCCGAGCAGATCCACGACATGGTCAACAGCACCACCTGGCTGACAGGGGAGGACGCCGCCAAGTATTTTAAAGTGGACGTTCTGAAACCCACACAGGCCGTAGCCAAGTTTGGCAGTGCCAGGAACCTGCTGGACAGCATCCCGGCAGGGCTGTCCCTGGTGGATGCAAAAGAAGCCAAGGCCAAGATGCTGGAAGCAATGCGCAAGAAACAAGAACAGAGTGACTATATCAAGGCTGCCCTGATGGCAGCAGAAGGAGTTTAATCTCATGAAAAAATCCGATGAACTGAGACAAATCGTTGCAGGCCTGAAAAAAGAAGTAATGGAACTGCAGGCCAAGGAACAGATGGACGAAGCCGCTGCCAAGGCCAAAGAACTGAATGACGCCATCCGGGACCTGCACACCCAGGAAGCCGTGGAAGCCGCCGACCTGACCAAAGCCATGCTGCACCCCTCTGCCCCGACAGGGGCTCCCATTAAGAACGAAAACATGGCTAGACTGCGCAACCGTGTGTTTAACAAAATGGTGTTCGGCCGCACGCTGGATGCCCAGGAACGGGAATTTGCAGATGCTGCCGGGACTCCTGGCCTGGTTGAAACCACTCCGGGCAAGGGCGGCTACATCGTCCCCGAAGAACAGATCTCTATCCTGCGTGAATATCGCCGGGCCAACCTGGCACTGCGCAGCTTCTGCGGCTATCAGACCGTAACCTCTGACACCGGCAAGCGGCCCACCATGTCCTCCGAAAAAGGCAAGCTGATAGCTTTTGATGAACTGAATGAAATCAACCAGGATGATCTGGACTTCGGTCAGATCACTTACAAGATCTCCAGCTACGGCGACATCATCCTCGTGTCCAACGAACTGGCTGCAGATAATAACATCAATCTGATGGAAGTCATCGGCCGCCGCTTTGCCATCAAGTCTATCAATACCGAAAACGACAAGATCCTGGCCAAGCTGCCCAGCAAAGGCTCTGCCATCACCGACTATAAAGGCATCATCAAAGCCCTTAATACCAAGATCGACCCCATGAAGGCCATCTCTGCCATCGTCCTGACCAACCAGAGCGGCTTTGATTACCTGGATGAACTGACCGATACCCAGGGCCGTCCTCTGCTGACCCCGTCCCTGGCTGATCCGTCCATGATGACCATTCGGGGCAAGATCATCGTCCCCGTGTCTGACAGCATCCTGGTTACTCCGACCGCTGGCATCCCGTTTTATGTAGGCGCCATGGCCGAAGCTGTGGCTTTCTACGATCGGCAGCAGGTGGCCATCGAAGCCTCCTCTGATGCGGGCTTTACCAAGAACGGCACCTACATCCGGGCCATCGAACGCTTTGACGTAGAAGCTGATGACCCCGACGCCATGGTCCTGCTGAACTACAAAGTAGGCGCATAAGGAAGGGAGGGCTCTAAATGACCCTCGAAGAAGTCAAGCAGCACCTGCGGGTGGAAGGCTCCGAGGATGATGCCCTGATCACCAGCGAGATGGCAGCCGCCGAAAGCTACATCAAGGATGCTGTCAGCGACTATGCCACCCTCTACGCTGGGGATGCTGGATTTAAAGCCAAGGCCGACATGGTCATGCTGGCCATCGTCACCAATCTCTATGAGGACCGAGTCGGAGAGAAGAAGGACCTGGGCTACATCATCCAGTCCATGCTCCACCAGC
>NZ_FNWH01000002.1 GCF_900106585.1 Acidaminococcus timonensis | reverse complement strand
AAACCGTTCACACTCCTTTTTCATTGCAAAGGAGATCATATGGTGTTGCAACAATCCTATCGCAAATGGATTTCTCGTTTCCTGCTGGCCGGAATGCTGGTTACCGCCGGACTGCCTGTGGCCCAGGCGGCCCGGGTCAGCCAGCTGCGGGGAGGAGTGAATCCGAATCGGGCCCGGGTGGTCATGAACCTGGATGAGCCGGTGGGGTATACCAGCCGGGTGGTAGGCAACCAGCTGATCATCACCCTGAAAGGCAAAACCGACCGGACCCAGATGGTGCGGCTGCGGGACCCGCGGATCCAGAAAGCCACGCTGGAGCCCTCTGGCAGCGGCAGCCGGCTGGTGGTGGTGTTCCGCAGGACAGTGCCCGCCTATAAGGTTTTTCTGCTGAAGAATCCCCAGCGGCTGGTGGTGGATTTTCCCCGTACCGGCAGTGGGGCGAGCACCCCGGGGAAATCTTCCGGTTCCGGCCAGTGGCTGGGGAAGGGCCTTACCTATAAAGCGGCCCGGGTGAACTATGGGGCCGGCCAGGTAAAGACCTATACCCTGACCCTGGCACCTTCCAGCGAGTTCAAGCTGGACTTCATCCCCGGTTATGGCAGGACCATCCAGAAGGGGACCCTGACCATGATCCAGAAACGGTCCGGTGCCGTAGCCCTGGTGAATGCCTCCTACTTCGACAGTGATATCTGGGTGGTGGGAAACCTGAAGATCCAGGGCAAGTGGCTGGGCATGGAAACGACGCCCCGTACAGGCCTGATCATTCCAAAGACCGGTACGCCCTCCATCCAGCCCGGGCTTTCCTACAGCGGTACGGTGACCCGTCCTGACGGGAAAAGCTTTGCTATTACCGGCGTGGACCGGATGCGTCTGGAGAACGAGTTGATCCTGTTCAACGACGGATATGACGATACCACCGATACCAACAGGTATGGAACGGAAGTGAAACTGGTGAACGGAGTGGTCAGCGACATCAGCCGGGCGGGCAGCATGCCCCTCACTGCCGGCAGCACTGTCCTGTCGGGCAATGGGACTGCGGCGGCCTTCCTGAACGGGCTGCGCCGGGGCGACCGGGTGACCCTCCGCCAGACACTGGGCAATCCGGTGGCCGACAGTGCGGCGTCCGTTGGATCGGCCGGCCCCCAGCTGGTGCGGGACGGGCAGGTGGCTGTCACCAGCGGGGAGGAGGAAATCGCCCCGGATATTGCTGATGGACGGGCGCCCCGGACCGGTGTGGGCATCAAAAAGGACGGTACTGTGCTCATTGTGGTGGCCGACGGCCGCAGCGATGACAGCGCCGGATTCACCCTGGACGAGTTCGCTCGGTATTTCGTCAGCCTGGGGGCTGATCGGGCCATGAATTTCGATGGCGGCGGATCCAGCGAGATGGTGGTGAACGGCAGGATCATGAACGATCCCAGCGACGGCAGCGAACGACCGGTCCGCGTGGCACTGGGCGTGTTCAGGAAATAAGCACCCCCTTGCATCCCTCCTCGACTTCGGTATATAATAAACAAACGATGGAAAAGAGGTGCTGATCATGTTACACAAAATCCTGAAAAACAGAAAAATATGGGCAGCAGCCTTGCTGATGGTGTTACTGGCCCTGGGTGTAGCCCAGGCGGCCGGGTTGAAACCGCAGAAGAGCAGTCTTTCCGGTACAGTGGTCTCCACGGTTTCTGTGGGCAGCCAGGTTTCGGAAGGCGCTGTGCTGGTGACGGTGAAGACCCTGGCGGGGACAGCACCGGCTGCCCGCGCAAACTGCAACGGCAAAGTGGTGTCGGTGGAAGTTTCTCCGGGCAGCACGATCGCAGCGGATCAGGTTGTTGCTCAGATTGAACCGTAAACAAAGAAGCAAAAGGGCTGTCACGTCAGGCGACAGCCCTCTTTTATAGGAGGAAATATGCGCTGTTTCAAGTGGAAACGCATCCTGGTACTGGCCCTGGGCTGCGTTCTGGCAATGGCTTCCCTGGCCCTGGCGGCCATCCCCACCATTGCAGTGGAAGAACTGAAACCGGGGATGAAGGGCTATGGCAAGACGGTGATCCGGGGGGCTGACATCCAGACCTTCGATGTGGAGATCCTGGGGGTGACCGGTACGGAAACCGGCGGCTACAACATCCTGATCAAGGCCTCCGGTCCGCTGCTGAAGGAAAGTGGCGGTATTGCCCAGGGCATGAGTGGCAGCCCGGTGTACATCGACGGAAGGCTGGCCGGAGCGGTGGCCTATGGACAGGCTTTTTCCGACCCCAACTACTGCTTTTTGACGCCCATCAATGAAATGCTGCGGCTGTTTGATGAGACGGATCCCCGGCCTTCCGTGTTCCTGCCCATGAGCACACCCCTTATGGTCAGCGGGTTTACTTCCGACGGGGTGGCCCACCTGAATGAAGGCCTGAAGCCTTTCGGCCTTACCTCCTATGCAGTCCCTGGAGGGGATTCGGAGCTGGATGACGTGAAGCTGGAACCGGGCAGTTCTGTGGGCGTGGCCCTGGTAAGGGGTGATATGGTGATCGGGGCCATCGGGACCGTCACCTGGACCGATGACCAGGGACGGGTGCTGGCCTTCGGCCATCCCTTCCTGCAGCATGGGGATTCCAACTATTTCATGACCAATGCCTGGATCTATGCCTCCGTGCCCAACATCCAGAGTGCTTTTAAAGTGGGTTCCCTGGGCAGGACCCTGGGCCGCATCAGCCAGGACCGGCTCAGCGGCATTGCCGGGAAACAGGGCGAGAATGCGCCCATCATTCCCATGTATGTTTCCGTGACGGACAAGGATCGGGGCATCCACAAAAGCAGCAATGTGCAGCTGATCACCGATGAGGACCTGGTGCCCACCCTGGTGGATGGGGTCACCTATAATACGGTGAGCATGGCCAAGGACCGGAAAGGGGCCGGGTCCAGCCGGATCCGGTTCACCATTACGGCCAACGGGGAAAAGGAAGGCCCCATCCGGCTGCGACGGGAAAACATGTTCTACAGCGCCAGCGACCTGGGAAAGATCACGGATTCGGAACTGAATGTGGCCACGGACATGCTTATGAACAACCGGTTCGACAAGGTGACCATCCAGGACATCAACGTGGATGTGGAGACCACTTCCAACTGTGAAGTGGCGGAAATGGAAGGGGCCAGCGCTCCTTCCACCGCCACCCGGGGCGGGGTGCTGCCCATCACGCTGACCTTCAAACCCTATCGATCCGAGGAAATCACCCGCACCATCAACTTCAAGGTGCCGGACAAGATGCCCACCGGTCCCGTGAACCTGATCGTCCGCAGCGGCAATGCCACCACCTGGATCAACAAGGCCCTGTCCAAACGCAGCGGCGGCAAGAATGCCCCCAATACCACCGAGGGAGACGGGACGGACGGCAGCGAGGAGGATGTCTCCATGATGCAGTCCAGCCAGCGCCAGTTCAAGGATTTCCTCACAGAATTCAATGACATGGATGCCAACAACGAAGTGGTGGTGGACCTGATGCCCGGATATGGTGGCGCTTCCAGCCGCAGCAGCTACCCGCGCAGCAGTGCTGCCGGCATGAGCAATGCCATCACCGGTCTGCTCAAGGGCAGCAAATACAAACAGAAATTCCCCATGGATTTCATCATTACCGGGGAGACGAATATCACTGTCAATGTGAAGGAGCGGTAAATCACCGCCCCCTGTCAGGACGGGGTGTGAAAAAATGCTTTTTCACACCCCGTCACTAGTCACTAGCCGATGGAAGCCAGCTGACGCTAGCGAAATAAAGGCGCTGTGGATGATTTTTTCACAGCGCCTTTTTGTGTTCTTTTGAAAACCACGCCATAGTGGCGTGGTTCCGGAAAGCTTATAGCTATGAAAAAAAACTCCCAATGTAGTACGATGCAATTGACCTGTCAGTCATGCAAAGTAAAACATTAGGAGGTGCACTACAATGCCAAGTGGGCAAAGCAATGTTAACCATAGTTTAGCACACACAAGATGGAATTGTAAGTATCATATTGTGTTTG
>NZ_FNWH01000001.1 GCF_900106585.1 Acidaminococcus timonensis | reverse complement strand
ACACCCTTTGTCACTGTTCAAGTATTCCAGTACTATTTTTTTCTTAAATTCATAGCTGTGTCTTGCCATAAAAAAACTAACCCCCAATTGTTAGATTTTTGGTCTAACAATTGGGGGTCAGCTCACCTCCCACTTATTAATTTGTGTCCCCCAGAAAGGGGGAAAGGACCCGCTTGCGAGTAGGGGGTCTCACACCCGATGTGCGAACCCATCCACCGTCCATTCGGACGGTCCCCCTTCCCTTTCAGGGAAGGACAGTGACTCTCTCATTTTAAAAGGTTGTTGTCCTCGAAGTAATCGATCCGCATGGCGTGGCGTACTTCGGCCAGGGTGCCGGCAGCCTTTTCTTCGGCCCGGGCAGTCCCTGCCTTGAGGATGTCCACCACCTCCGGTTTGCGGGCTTCCCAGTATTCCCGGCGCTCCCGGATGGGACCCAGCACCGTCTGCAGCACGTTGTTCAGGAACTTCTTGATTTTCATGTCTCCCAGGCCGCCCTTCCGGTAATGGGCTTTCAGCTCATCCAGGTTGGCATAGTCCGGCAGGAATTCAGCGAAATGGTCCGGGGTGCTGAAGGCATCCAGATAGGTGAACACCGTGTTCCCTTCCACATGGCCCGGATCGCTGACCTGGATGTGGGTGGGGTCGGTGTACATGCTCATGACTTTCTTCTTGATGGTGGCTGCATCATCGCTCAGGTAGATGCAGTTGCCCAGGGATTTGCTCATCTTGGCCTTGCCGTCCAGGCCGGGCAGCCGCAGGCAGGCTTTGTTGGACGGCAGCACGATTTCCGGTTCCGTCAGGGTCTCTCCGTATACGCTGTTGAACTTGTGCACGATTTCCCGGCACTGTTCCAGCATGGGTTCCTGGTCTTCACCGGCAGGCACGTGGGTGGCATGGAAAGCCGTGATGTCAGCCGCCTGGCTCACCGGATAGCAGAAAAAGCCCAGGGGTACACTGGCTTCGAAATTCTTCTGCTGGATCTCGGCCTTGACAGTGGGGTTCCGCTGCACCCGGGCCACGGTCACCAGGTCCATATAATAGGTAGTCAATTCGAACAGTTCCGGGATCAGGCTCTGGATGAAGATGGTGGCCTTTTCCGGATCGATGCCCACGGCCAGGTAATCCAAGGCTACCTGCAGCACGTTCTGGCGCACCTTTTCGGGGTTTTCTGCATTATCCGTCAGAGCCTGGGCATCGGCGATCATGAAATAGACTTCGTCGAATCTGCCGCTGTTCTGCAGCAGTACCCGTTCCTTCAGGCTCCCTACGTAATGGCCTACATGGAGATGCCCTGTGGGCCGGTCCCCGGTCAGAATGATTTTCGTCATGACTGTATCTCTCCTTTGTTGCATACTGGCTGCATACCAACATTCTTACATATAAGTATAACTATACTATGAATGGCCGGTTTCTTCAAGGCCCTGAAAAAAGTCCATACTGAAAAAACACTTGTGTTTTCAACAAGAATACTATATACTAATGAACGGTTCATTGCCATAATTTTCTAATTACTAGAAAGGAAGTAGAAATTCATGAACGCATTCATCCATCGACTCAAAAAGGTTCCCCTGATCCAGCAGATCGCGGTAGGCCTTGTCATCGGCATCCTGATTGCTGTGTTCCTGCCGGGCGTCGTGCCCGTTGTCAGCATCTTCGGGGATCTGTTTGTCAGCGCTCTGAAAGGGGTAGCGCCTCTCCTGGTGTTCATCCTGGTCATGAACGCCATGGTGCAGCGCAAAGAGGGCGGTGACACCAACATGAAACCCATCATCACCCTGTATGTGATCGGCACCTTCGCCGCTTCCATCGTGGGGGTGACCCTGTCCTTCCTGTTCCCCCAGACTCTGGTGCTGCAGCTGGGCAACAGCAAAGTGAACCCGCCCAGCGGTATCGCCGAAGTGGTCCACAACCTGATCATGAACATCGTGGACAGCCCGGTGCATGCCCTTTTAACCGCCAACTACATCGGGATCCTGGCCTGGGCCGTGATCATCGGGATGGCCCTGCATACCTGTGCTGGTGACGAAACCAAGCGGATGCTGAAAGATCTCAGCGAAGGTATCACGAAAGTGGTCACCTGGGTCATCCACCTGGCTCCCCTAGGCATCATGGGCCTGGTCACCCAGAGTATCAGCGCCAGCGGCCTGTCCGCCATTGTTTCCTACTTCAGCCTGCTGGGGGTCCTCTTGAGCTCCTATTTCCTGGTGGCTCTCGTCATGAACCCTCTGATTGTATACCTGAACGTACACAAGAACCCCTACCCGCTGGTCTGGGCCACCATTAAGGAAAGCGGCATCTATGCCTTCTTCACCCGCAGCTCCGCCGCCAACATCCCGGTGAACCTGAACCTGTGCAAACGGCTGGGGCTGAACCCGGATACGTACACCATCTCCATTCCCCTGGGAGCTACCATCAACATGGCCGGTGCCTCCATCACCATTTCCGTGCTGGCCCTGGCCGCGGCCCATACTTTGGGCGTGTCCGTCGACCTGCCCACGGCGCTGCTGTTGTGCATCGTCTCCACGGTGGGTGCCTGCGGGGCCTCCGGTGTAGCCGGCGGTTCCCTGCTGCTGATCCCCGTGGCCTGTGCCTCCTTCGGCATCGGCAACGACATCGCCATGCAGGTGGTGGGTGTGGGATTCATCATCAGCATCATCGAAGATGCCTGTGAGACAGCCCTGAACAGCAGCAGCGACGTACTGTTCACCGCCACCGCCGAATACGCCAGCCGGGCCCGGAAAGGTACGCTGAAAGCGGAAGATATGGTTCCGAAAGAAGACGAGGAGTAAAGAGAGACAATAAGGGAGCTGTGAAATAATGATTCACAGCTCCTTAAATTTGCCAGCGTGAGCTGGCTTCCATCGGCTAGTGACTAGTGACCAGTGACAACAAAAAGGACTTGATGTGACCCCAAAAAGTTAGACCTTAGTAACGAGATGGTTTTTACCGTCTCGTTACTTTTTTATGCTGCCTGCAAGGAAAGCCTGTATTGAACAGGACTTTTCCAGCCCAGTTTTTCCTTGAT